>CBEVZO010000156.1:0-7361 GCA_965554365.1 uncultured Anaerolineae bacterium | reverse complement strand
GTTCGCATTACACCGCAGCCAGTTTAGACGATTTATTTTCGCGGAACGGCCTTACGGGATCAAAAACAGTCCTGGACGATGTAGGGAAAGGATTTGCTATCAGGCAAGATCGCATAATATAATACTTAGGAACAGACCTTGAATAACTTGAGCGTCTCTGGCTCAATGCCGCCGCTCCGTATCTTCAAATGACTGTGTTTTCAGTTTTCATTCCTTATTATCGAATAAGGCGATGAAAACAGTTGCCAACGGCTAGAATAGGAGTCATACATGTCAAAAAAAACGTTGGGATTAATCTTGTTTTTAGTAATGGTTTTTACAGTCGCACTGGCTGCATGTGGCTCGGATGATAAAAGTGACGAAGTTGAAACCACAGAGACACCGCTGATTCCCATCGCAATGCAAATTGCCTGGACCTATGATTATTCTTCGTCGCATCTTTATTTAGCCAAAGTCAATGGGCATTTTGCCGCAGGTGGGCTGGATGTCACGATCTTAGAGGGAGGATATCAAGATGGCGCGAATGTGAAAGTCATCGACACGGTCCTCAGCGGCAATGCACAATTTGGCGCAACGACGGGATCAGGCCTCCTGAAAGCACGCGCCGAGGGCGACCCCATCGTGGCAATTGCGGTCTTGACACAGATCAGTCCGTTTAGCTTACTTGCACTGCCAGACAGTGGTATTGCGACCCCTGATGATTTAATCGGTAAAACGGTCGCTATTGCCAGGGCAGATTCACGCAGCACCAGTTTGCTGTTGGTTGAAGCGATGCTCCACACCCAGAACATTGATCCGGCAGATATAAATTTTGTTACGCGCGAAGGCTACAATATTGATCCGCTGCTTGATGGTGAATACGACGTTTTGGGCGGCTGGATTATCAACGAGGGTCTTCAGGTCAGCCAGGCGACAGGGCATGAGCCGAGTATCATTGTGTTGAGCAATTATGGCGTGGATGATTATCAGTCGCTGTTGTTTACCACCGAGGATATGCTCAACACACAGCCTGAGGTGGTGGAAGCGTTTGTCCGAGGATTTATCCTGGGCTTGAATGATGTGGTGGCCGACCCAGCCAAAGCCGCTGAGGCAACCCTCACCTATAATGAAGAGTTAGATCTGGACGATCAAAAGGCGCACATCAACCTCTTTTTGCCGTTGATTGATCGGGCAGGGGTGGAAATGGGTAGCCTGGACCCAGATACGTTAGCATTTACCCACCAGATACTGGTTGACGAAGGTGTGATCGAACCGCTTGATCTTGAGTCGACTTACTCATTAGTGGCGCTTAATGCAATTTATGGCGACTGAGGGCGTAAGGTTGCTGGTCGCGCCCCGTAATTGCGTATCTGAGCCGTAGTGTGACGATGCTCGATGGGGTTCCACTTGGAAGTCCCAGTCGGGTAATGAGCCACAATTACAAATGAGGCCTCCCCGTAGCAAGCTACGGGGTATCTGTTCAAAACACTTTACAATTTCGCAGCAAGCTGCGGGGTATGAGACCCTCTTTATGAATCAAGCCCAAAGCATCAGCCAATTGGACCTGTAATTGTTATGGGTGTGGCTATTCTGTCTTGGAAAAAGAGATCAGGATGATTTCGAACCAAAATGTTGGCAAGTGGGAAAGCTCTAAGATCTCTGCCCTCGTCAACGCTTATCAACCAAACCGCCACCGATTGAGGTTCCAATTTAAAATAGCCACACCCAATTGTTATTTCCAGCGCCGGGGCCGATACCCGTTGCTGCCGCCGCCGTCAGCCAGAATAAGAATATCGGTGGCCTTCGGATCGTTTCAACATTCAGCCCCGTGATCCGGGACACTTGAACATCCCCACCATGCCCGATTTTTTCGGACTCTACGGCGGCGTACCATCGGCGCTGTTGTTCATCCAACCGGCTCATCAACAAATTCATGTGATGATGCACTTGCTTATTCGGATGTGTTTATGGTCCTTGACAATTGGAGCATTCACACTGATGGATTGGCTTGGGGGACATCGTTAGTTTGGCCTTTTTTGCTTTTGCGCGACGTCTGTTGATTGTACCAAACTACGGCATTGTTTTTGCACAGTTACTTACCGTGCTGGGCAACCGGCTCCTTCACTCTTACCCACTCACCAACCTTAAGACCGCCTGCTGTTTACCCCCTGAACGCATACGTTACCTTCATGTATAACCTACGACAGAACTGGCTCGTTCCCCAACCCCAACCGCCAGGGATGTGTATACACACGCATCCCCCCTTGACGCACATAACCGACCACACAAACCTGCCACATCTGCGCGAGTTCAACCGCTATACGCGTCGGCGCGGTGCGACTGGCGACGATGGGAATCTGCATCAGTCGCGCCTTGACGAGCATCTCAGAACTGATCCGCCCGCTCGATACCAATAGCAGATCGCGCGTGTCGATCCCGGCGCGCAACGCCTGCCCTGCCAGCCGGTCAATGGTATTATGGCGACCAATATCTTCCGCACCGAGAATCAAGCGGTCAGCATCGCCCAGAATCGCGGTATGGATGCCGCGCACCTGCCGGTATAATCGCGCCGACGTGTTGAAATCGCGCATCCGCGCATGAAGCACCCCGGGAGCCACCACCAGCGCGCTAGGCAGCGGAGGAAACGACTCCGATAACATCCGAAACGTGATCCCGCCACCGCAGCCGGACGTGAGTATCATACGGCGCGGCATGGTGAACTCTTTCACACCAAGAAACACGTCCACCACTGAGCCAGTCATGTTTGCACACACCAACCGCACATCGTCCATGCTGCTGATAACGCCCTCGGTGTAGAGAAATCCGAGCGCCAGTGCTTCAGGGTCTACGGGGCTGCACATCAACGTCGCGAGTTCCTGCCCGTTGACAAAAATCCCCAGGCGCGTTTCGTCGATCAAGCCGCCATCAACAGATTCGACCGCGCCTTGTTTTAGCGACAGATAGGTGAACGGAACGACACCTGGCTCGTCAAAGTGTGGTGTGGAATCGTCGTGCATGTGCATGTCATTCCTATCCCTTGCGCTACCGAAACATACCGCTGACTCACTTTGACTTTATCAAACATGCCACCCAATACACCAACAAAGCCACGCGTTGCCCTGATTCTTTGCACGTCTCGCGGTTGCAGATTCATCATCCGGCTGTTAGACTCAGCAGGTTATTTTCGGGTTGATCCTGCGGGAGATAAACATGAAACGCTGGCCGGATCGTTGGGTAATGATCACAGTGTGCGTGGCGCTGATCAGCGTCGTGCTGATGACCGGATCAACACAAGCGCAGGACACAAATACCACCGCAGCGATTACCTCACCCGCAGAAGGTGCGCAGTTATTTGGCGCGGTCAATATCTTTGGCAGCGCACAGCACCCTACCAGTTTCAAAAACTACACGCTCGAATATGACGATCTCGCCGATCCCGCTGTATCCTGGCTGCTGGTCCAGACACGCGTGAGCCAACAAGTCAACAACAATGTACTTGGCAATTGGAACACGATTGTTGTCCCTGACGGTGTTTATCAACTGCGGCTGCGTGTGTTCTTGCAAGATGACACAGTAGGCAGCGAATTTACGGTCTCGCAACTGCGTGTGATGAACAGTGCCCCTACGCCAGTGCCTACTGCAGCCACTGGTGGAGCCGGAGGTCTGCAACCGACACCGTCGCCCGGCCCATCACCCACATCACCGGTCCAGCAACCGCCTAGCAACAATCCGCCAGCAGAATCGATCACCGGCCTCAATGCAGAAGACACAGACCCTGGATCACCTGCCGACACAAGCAATACATCGGGCCGCAATGCGTCCTCCACACGCGTCAATACAGGACGCATCCGTAGCGCGTTCTGTTCCGGGGTCTACCTCGCGCTGATTATGTTCGCGCTGATGCTGGGCTACATTGCCCTCCGGGGTCGCCTGCGCCCGATGACGCGCCGTCTGCTGTGGCAAATCCAGGATGAATTCGACGAACGACGTTAACATCGTTTCGCCACACCATCAATCGTTTCGACAATCAATCGGCATAACGGCATACAAATCACTATGAGCAACCAATTTCTGATTGTGGGGCTGGGCAATCCCGGCAAAGAATATCACAACACGCGCCACAACATTGGCTTTCGCTGCGTCGATGCGCTTGCCGCCGCCAACGGGCTGAGCTATGCGCGCAAGAAAAAATCCAAATCGAAACTTGCCACAGGGACCATCACGGGCCACGCGGTCTTGATTGCCAAGCCGCAAATGTATATGAACTTGAGCGGCAGTTCGGTGCAGGGCCTCGCCGCGTTCTACAAAATCCCCCCGGCACAGATACTCGTCATCTACGACGATCTCGACCTGCCACCGGGCACACTGCGCATCCGGGCGCAGGGTGGATCAGGCGGTCATCGCGGCATAACCGACATCATTCAACGCCTGGGCACACGCGAGTTCCCCCGCATTCGCTTCGGGATCGGACGTCCACCGGACCGTATGGACCCGGCAGCCTTTGTGCTGCGGCGCTTCGATGGGGAGGAAACTCCGGTAGTCGAGGAAGCAATAACACGCGTACTCAAAACGATTGAAATGTGGCTCACGGATAGCATCGACAACGCGATGAATCACTACAACGGTACAGCGGAAGAAGTCGCCGCGCGCTTTGCGAAACAAGCCGAGCAACAGTCCGATGCCGATTCCGCAGCACCAACCACATCCGCACCGACCTCCGAGACTCACACAACACCCGAAAACGCAAACTGACTACGGAGCGTATATGCAACTCACCGGCCTGTTAGACCCGCTGCGTCAGACTGAAACTTACGCCGCGCTGTTAAACTCGCTGCGCGCCCAACAACCTGTGCCCGATCAGCAAGTGTTACGTGCGGCACGTCCCTACATTATCGCGGCACTGGCTCACGATCTGGATCGTCCGATCATGATCCTGACCGGGCGCGGGGATCGCGCGCATGATCTGGCGGAACAACTCCCCGTGTGGCTGTCAGGGCAACGGATTCAACGCTTTGCCGAGCCGACTGCAATGTTCTTTGAGCGCGCCCCCTGGACCACAACCACCATCCAGAGCCGCCTGAACACACTCGCCACGCTGGTGAAACCCATCGGCACGCGGCAAGAGTCCGATGCGCCGCCCCCGGTAATTGTATCTTCGGCCCACGCGTTGATGCAGAAAACTATGCCCGTGCGCGAATTCCGCGCCGGATCGAGGGCGCTGCGTGTCGGCGGTCGCACAGAACTAGAAAAGCTGCTGCGCACCTGGCTGCAATTCGGTTATGACCCCGCCTCAGTCGTGGTGGAACCGGGCACATTCAGCCGTCGCGGAGGCATCATCGATGTGTTCCCGATGGCAGCGCGCGAGCCGGTACGCATTGAGTTCTTCGGTGACGAGATCGAGAGCATTCGCACCTTCAACCCGGCAACACAGCGCTCCACCGGCCACGTCGAGTATGTCAACATCACACCCGCCCGTGAAGCGCTGCCACGTTTCGCGCCGCTGGTCGCGGAGCGCCTGGACGAATGGTTCGCTGCACAACCCGATCCTGACGACGATGTAACCTCCACGCTGCCCGATCATGAACTACTCGCGCAGGGAACCGCGTTTCCGCTGCTCGAATTCTACCTGCCCCACCTGTATAGCCATCCCGCCAATGTACTGGACTACCTACCCGATGACGCGCTGATCATTGTGGATGACTGGGATGCGCTGCAAGACCATATTGCAGACCTGGAAGAACAAGCCCTCAGCGCCCGCCAGGATAAGCAAGACAGCGAGCATCTGCCGCCCGATGTGCCGCTGCCCTATCTAACATGGCCCGAACTACAAGATGAGCTATCCACGCGCCCCGTGCTACACCTGGGCACAAACCCAGAATTTCCTGTCAGCGCCGCTGCGACAGTGGGTGATCTGTTCGCGCCGGGACCGCGACACGGGGGACAGCTACGCGCTGTGATGGACGAACTCGGCAGGCTCTACGATCAGGGTGAGCGCGTCATCGCCGTGACTCAACAAGCGCAGCGCATCGCCGAACTGTGGAGCGAGCAGGAAACGTATATTACCCCGGTCACGCGCATCACCGATTTGAACGAGACCGGGCAGCTGGTCTATGTGGAAGGCACGCTCACCGAGGGCTGGACGCTCAGCACCCCTACGGAACACATCCACCTGCTGACCGACGCTGAAATCTTTGGCTGGCGACGCCCGGAACCGCGTCGTCGCCGCCAGCCACGCGCGCAATCGCCAGAGTCGAATTACGCTGATCTCGAAATGGGCGATTACGTGGTGCATGTGGAGTACGGTATCGGGCACTTTGCCGGGCTGCAAAAACGAATGCTCGACAACAGCGAGCGCGAATATCTGACCATCGAATACGCGAATAACGATCTGCTGTACGTCCCGATCCATCAGGCAGATCGCATTTCACGCTATGTGGGCGCAGATGATCGTCCCCCGCAGCTTAATCAACTCGGATCGCAAGATTGGACACGCACCAAAGAACGCACTCGCCAGGCTGTCGAAGAAATCGCGCGCGAACTGCTCGAACTCTATGCCACACGTGAGCAGGTGGAAGGATACACATTCAGTCCGGATACGCCCTGGCAGCATGAGCTAGAAGCCTCGTTCCCGTATGTCGAGACCGAGGATCAACTAAAAGCGTTGCAAGCCGTCAAGGATGATATGGAACGCGCGCAGCCAATGGACCGCCTGATCTGCGGGGATGTGGGCTACGGAAAAACCGAAGTCGCGCTACGTGCCGCCTTCAAAGCAGTGATGGATGGCAAACAAGTCGCGATCCTGGTCCCGACGACGGTACTTGCCCAACAGCATTTCAACACGTTCAGCCGTCGCTTGCTAACGTTCCCTGTCAAAGTCGAAATGCTGTCGCGTTTCCGCAGTCCCAGAGCGCAGCGCAGGATTCTGCACGAACTGACCGAGGGACAGGTAGACATTCTGATCGGCACGCACCGCCTGATTCAGCCCGACGTGCAGTTCAAAGACCTGGGGCTGCTCATCATCGACGAGGAGCAGCGCTTCGGTGTTACGCACAAAGAATTCCTCAAACGAATGCGTACCGAGGTCGATGTGCTAACCATGACAGCGACACCCATCCCGCGCACGCTCTACATGAGTCTGACTGGCATCCGCGACATCAGCATGATCCAGACCGCGCCCGAAGAACGCCTGCCTATCGTGACGCATGTCGGCATGTACAACGAGAAGCTGGTCCGGCAGGCCATCCTGCGCGAAATGGATCGCGGCGGACAGGTGTACTTCGTTCACAACCGTGTGCAGACGATCAATACTGTAACAGCCCGATTACGGAAACTCGTGCCCGAAGTGACGATCGAGATCGGGCACGGCCAGATGAATGAGGGTC
>CBEVZO010000155.1:0-7361 GCA_965554365.1 uncultured Anaerolineae bacterium | reverse complement strand
AGGGGAGGGGCTTGCCTACAAAACCCACATCATAAAATACCTACCCCTGAAAGCCAACCCCCGCTCCATCCGAGACGGTTGATCTCGCGAGCGCTCGATGCAACTTATGGAGAGGGGGAGCAAAACGGCACACGCTCCGCTCTGCGACGTTACGCCGCCGGAGGATCGCCGGACGCGGCCTCATCGAGCGCGCGTTCCAGGCCCGCTGCGAGCGCGTCCACGAACGCGGGCAGCAGTGCCGCCCATACCGCTGCCGGGACGGTGGTCAGTTGGGCGAGTTCGGTGTTGATCGCGTCGCCCGGTTCATCGACTTCCGCGCGGACCTGTGGTGTGTAGCCGCGCACGGCCCCCCAGAGTTGGCGGGCTTGCGTCGTGACCTGTGCGCTCGCCCAGAGTGTGCCCGCCGTGAGCAACAGTGTCGCCAGCAGCGCGCCCAGTGCGCTCCAGAATTGGAGCAGGGCATCGGATGTGAGGTGTTCCATTGTGTAGCCTCCTGTGAAAATAGCGATTAGCTGTTAGCAATTGGCGATTAGCCAAGAGCAAAACCTCAAACACATGTTAGTACTCGCGGATGATAGACAATACTAAGGGCCGTTTACGGTCCTTCCGAGATGTAGCCCGGTCCTTGTAGGGCCGGGCGATCTAACTCATCTCGCGCGCCCAGAACTGCGGATGCACGTCCGCGTTGGTCGAGCCAGCTCCGGCGTACAACGTCCCGGTTCCTGTGTTCACCTTCCATTGCAGTTTGAACGTGTGTTCGCCCGCGCTTAAGCCAGTGATCAACCGGGTAAAGGTCAGCGTCTCGGCCTCCCCGTTCAGCCCGGAGCGGATCATCCCGTCGTCACCGGCGATGCGCGCCGCCCCGTCGCTTTCGTACACGTCCAGAAAGACGCGCCCGGCGGTGTTGCTCACCAACCCGTGAAAATGCACCAGCACGTCCCCGCCGTTCGTCGTGATCGTCAGTGCGAGGTTCGTGGCGTCTACGTCCGCAAAACTCGTGCCCGACGTGGTGTAGTCGCTGGCTTCGTTGCACTCGTAGTGGGCGCTAGGCGGTGTTTTCAGCGCGTTGAGATTGTCTCGCAGATGGGTGTTCAGGGCACTGGCGGTGACGAGTTCATCTACCGCCCAGGTTTTCGGTGTGGTCCAGTCGCTCATGGTGTGTAGTCCTCAGCTTTCAGCGGATAATGATAGATGGTGCGCGCGCTGCTCTTCTCCCCCTCTCCATAGGTTGCATCGAGCGCCAGCGAGATCAACCGTCTCGGATGGAGAGGGGGCCGGGGGGTGAGGTCGTTTTCCTCCTCAGAACCCCAACCGCGTCGCCGTGTCGAGTTCCCCATAGTCCTCTTTGCCCAGCAGCCAATAGGCGCGTTCGCCGGCGCGTTCGAGATGCAGCGTCACGCTGAAGGTGGAGCCTTGCAGGTCGTACTCGATTGCGCTGATCCAGTGCGCGAGCGCATCCGCGCCGGTGTGGGGATCGTTGATGATCACCTTGTCCATCAGGTCCAGGCTGAACACGTTGACCGTGCCCAGCACCGCAACGCCCACGATCCGCACACGCTCAGCGCGCAGGACCGGCGCGGCGAAACGGCCTATGAGGTATTCGCCATACGCCTGCGCAAAGACCGGATCGCTCTGCATGGTCAGGTCGAGCGAGCGCGTGCGTTTCTCGTAGGTCGTCTGGCTGGTCGTGTCCTCGATCTCGATGGTGATCGGATCGTAGGTGCGGATCGGCTTGCCGCGCACTTGCAGCGTCGTGACATACAGCGGCCCGGTGGCGGTGTTTTGCAGCGTGATCTTGGCGCGCGTGGCCTCGACGGTCATACTGATATCGAAATGGGAACTCGTGGTGTAGTCGAAGCCGTTGCCGTCGCTTTGATCGTTGACCGTGTAATCGGTGCTGGCGACCAGATTGGGCACATCCACCGCCGCGACACGGTCGCCGTTGTCGTCGCGGAACGGGGCGTAGATCACGCGCGTCTGCCCTGGCGCGATGCGTAGCACAGTGCGCGCGGTCCACAGCACGGCGAGGCTGCCGGTTGTCTCCACCGGGTACACGGTGATCTGCACCAGATTCACCAACTGCGTCATGTCCAGGCGGATTGTGAGATCGTTGAGCGGCTCAGTCATCGTCGGTACTCTCCCATGCGGCGGTGTGCTGTTGCAGATAGGCCCGCACTTCGCGCAGACTTTGCTGGTACGTGCCACCGGGCGCGAAGAACCGGTAGCGGATCGCGGTTTGCAGTGCCTCCGGAGCGATCGTGAGCGCGGCGGCGATGCGAGCGAAGGCGGTATCCGGCGTGTTTGTCGCCAGGTCGGCGGTGATCTCGTAGATGGCCTGTGTGCCGTCATTGCTGATGCGGGCCTGGAAACGGTGGGCGGGGTGCTTGCCGTTCCAGGGAATGTTGAGTGCTGCCATCGCGGTACGGATCACGTCGCGCGTGGCGGTGGAGAGTGGCAGCGTCTTCGTCTCTACGAGCGTGACCAGCATGTAACCGTGCCAGATTGCGCGCATATCACACCTCCGCCAGCGCCGCGATTTCGGCGGGAGATAGCACGGTGTTCCACACGGCGACGTGCGCGATTGCGCCGGGGAAATTGCCATTAGAGCCAGCAGACCCAATGCGCGTAGCGTTATCACCAAGCGAGCTACCCGTGTTCCAGGATGACAGTCCTGTCTGGGTGCTGTAGTTCTGGACACCATTGACGTAGAATTTCATTTCGTCGGCGGTCGTGTCCACAGTGACGGCAACACATAGCCAGTCAGCAGGCATCGCGGCGTCTGAAATAGCGAATTTGCCTAGCACATAGCTACGTACTGTGCCGTCAGATCCCCAGCGCCTGATGCTATAGCCGTTCCCCACGAAGTTACGAAAACGCAGCAGATACGAGTCGCCCGCCAGCACGCTGCTCACTTTGGCCCACAACAGGATTGTTGCCGCATTTCCGTCAAAGATTGATCCCAACACGGCAGCGATGCCACTGAAGTCGTCGTTCACGCCGTCAAACCCGGCAGCCGTGTGGTCATCACCGATACCCGGCTGCCCCCAGGTGACACCGTTGGCGGTGATATCGCGCGCATTGCCGCTGTAGTCGTAGGCTGTGCCGCCGGATGCTTCCCACAGCGGCCAGTACGCGATCAGATCGTCGGGTTGTGTGGCGGTCACGCGCGTGGAGTAGGGCGCGAGGATCGGATCGCCGATAGTGATGGCGGCGCTCACTGAGGGGTCTTGCAGATCGGTGCGTGTGAGCAGGGTCGCCGTGCCGTCGCGCGCCACAAAAAAACGTCCATAAACCGCCGCCGCAATATCGCGCAGCGCGTTGTGTGCGGTGGTGTGTTCCGGCGTCCACGCGCGCCCGACGTGCGTCAGGGTGTCGCCGTTATCGCTGTACGCGGTGTCCGGCGGGGTATACACAGCACTCACGATGTCATCGACGGCTTCATCCACTGCCTGAGAGTCCGCGTGGGCGATGCTGATGCGTTGGCGGGTCAGCAGTGCGATGCCGTCTACACAGCGGATCGTGCAGTGCCCTGTGCCCCAGTCGCCCGCATCCGGCGCGAGGTGTTCGATAAAGCCGCGAAACAGTACCCAGGTAGTTGTGCCGTCCGTCGCGCTGACCTTCACTGGGCGGCGCGGCAGCAGCTTGCCATAGAGCAGCCCCTCCGTGTTGCCGGGACTGAAGCGGGCGGTGGTGTTGTCGAGCGTGAGATCGCAGCGGCCCGCGTCAGCCACCGCATCACCCGGCGTAGCGAATCCCGCCCGTGTGTGGATGCGACGCACATAGGCCGTTTCATCGGACCAGGAGCTGTCACGGTCCCAGTCGATTTCGAGCTTAAACGTGGTTGGCATGGTGCCTCCTTGAAACGCTAGCGATTAGCGGAAAACCCACCTCACTCCCTAGCCCCCTCTCCCGCCCAAGCCGGAGAGGGGGAACTGCGGCGTGCGGTGGGCGCATCTTCTCCCCCTCTCCATAGGTTCTGTCGAGCGCCAGCGAGATTGAACCGTCTCGGATGGAGAGGGGTCGGGGGTGAGGTTAATGTGATCGCCCATCCCCGCACCCGCGTATAACGCGATGAAGGTGGTTTAAGTTGGCTGTTCATTTATTCCCTGGAGGATATATCCTATGTTCAAACGCACACTGCGCCTGATTCCCGTGATTCTGACCCTACTGATGTTGCTGATCCTTGCGCTGCCCGCAGCGGCGAATGGCGGCGAAAGCGTGACAATCATCAACGAAACGGACGACCTCGAACTCGTGGGCCTCTACTACGCGCCCCCGGAAGGTGATCCCGCCCCGGCGGTGCTGCTGATGCATCATGGCGGCGCACGCAAAGAAGCCTGGGTGGACCTGATTCCGTTGTTGCAAGAGGCCGGTTATGCGACCCTGACAATTGACATTCGCGGGCACGGCGACACCGGCGGCAGCTATGTGGCCGATCTCGCCATCGAAGACGCGCACCTGTGGCTCGCGTGGCTGCGCGAACAGCCCGGCGTGGACCCCGACCGTGTGAGCATTGTTGGCGCGAGTCTCGGCGCAGATATCGGGATGCAGGTCATGGCGCAGGATCAAGACCTCGTGACGATCATCGGGATTTCGGTGTTGCTGCAAGTCGATGACATGAATGCCCAGACCGCCATCGAGCAGTTCGGCGAGCGTCCGGTGTATCTGGTCGCGGCGACCGGTGTGCCCGATGATGCACAGGCTGCGCGCACGTTGTTCGCTGTGGCTCCGGGCGAGGTCCAGGCGCGGTTGTACGACAATACCGCGTGCTGCACCTACCTGTTCATGTTCGATGCCCAACTTGCGCCCTCGTTCATTGATTGGCTGGACCGGCATAACTAATTGCCGTGTGTGATTGAGCTTATGCGCAAACCGGCCCTGTTCCTATCCCCTGACCAACTCCCCCTCTCCGCGTGTGGAGAGGGGGTCGGGGGGTGAGGTAAACCAACGTGCGCTGCCGTATGAAATTGATAATCTGCATATACACCCCATACAAACAAGGAGTTTGTGACGTGCTGAAACGCTTGGTAATGTGCTTGTTGATTTTGGTTCTGCTTATCCCTGTTCTGCCTACCGCCGCGCAGGGCGATCCGGTTCCCCAGGTCGTTGAGATTGAAGCCGCTGACGGCGTGCTGCTGATCGGCGATTACTACGCGCCCCCGGAAGGCGATCCCGCCCCGGCAATGCTGCTCATGCACATGCTCGGCAGTAAGCGGCAGGCATGGTATCCGCTGGTCCCGACGCTGGTCGAGGCCGGTTACGCAGTGCTGGCGTTTGATTTTCGCGGGCACGGCGACACGGGCGGCGATCAGGACTGGGTCCAGTCGGAAGCCGATGTGCAACTGCTGATCGATTGGCTCCGCGCACAACCCGGTATCGACCCGGAGCAGATTAATCTGGCTGGTGGCAGCATCGGCGCGAATCTCTCGCTGGTCGGGATGGCGAATGATGACGGTATCGCGACCATTGTCGCGCTCTCGCCCGGCCTGGGATATCTCGGTGTGGCGACCGATGCCGCCGCTGCTGCGATTGACGAGCGTCCGGTGTTCATTGTTGTCAGCCAGCAGGATTTCCCCAGTATTGATGACGTGCAGACGCTGCTGCCGCTGTTTAGTGGTGATGTGCAGTTGGCGATCTACGATCACGGCGCACATGGGACCGGCATGTTTCTGCTTGAGCGCGATCTCGATGACTTGATCGTGATGTGGCTGGATCGCTACAATTGATGGTGGCTTTGCGCTAGCCCACCCCCTCCCGGCCTCCCCCATGATGCAGTTTTAGTAATTAGCACGGACATCGAGGTCGCCTGAAAATCGGCCCCTATCCCCCCAGCCCCCTTTCCCCATCCGAGATGGAGAAAGGGGGAGTCAGGCGTGCGGTGGGTGCATCTTCCCCCCTCTCTAGCTCGGCTGGAGAGGGGGGACCGAGGGGGGTGAGGCCGTTCTGCGCTCACCACGATATCCGCGCTAATTTTTTTAATCTGCATCCATACGCCCCTACAAACTCCTGTGCCGAGGGGTGAGGTGGTTTTTTACCCCACCTGCAAGACCCACGTATGCAAGAACGTGACACCGTAATACTCCACGCCGCCATAGCGCACGATCCCCACCTGCACCGTGAAGCGCAGCGGCAGCGGCAGCGCCCCATCCAGCGTCGGATCGTCGGCCAGCGCCTCCGTGTAGCTGTCGATCAGGTCGATCAGGTCCGGTAGTGATCCGCGCCGCCCCAGGTTCGCGGTGGCGGGGCCGTAGAGCAGAACATGCGCGATCTGCGTGGTGAACTGCGCATCGCCATCACTGAAGCCGGTCGGCTGTACGCCCGGTGTCCTCCCGCCCACTTCGGGGAAGATCACCAGCGCGGGCAGGTGCGCGCGAGTGAGACCCTCCGGGGTGTCGCCCAGCGCATACGAGGTCGTGCCCTGTACGGTGATCGCGGCGAGATTGCTCAACGCTGTTGCCAGTTTGCCCATAGGATGCTGCTCCTTGTGATTACGTTGGTTGTGGCGTAGGTGGTGCTCTGCCGCGCCCGAAGTAGAAGCCGAATTGGGCGCAGTAGAACAGCGCCCCTACGGATTGACTATCCCACGCGCACGCGCACATACGGCGCAAGAATCTGTTGCACATCGTCTGGCAGGGCCGGCGGAACCGTGAACGCGCCCCGCAGACCGCCCGCCGCCTGCACGAAGCCCGCGTCCGGCTGCTTGTAGAGCCAGCTTGCCATGCGCAGACAGGCCCCTCGCACATCTGCCGGGACCGCGTACACGTCGATTTGTGTGTTCTGCGCGTGACTGGCGGCGGTTGTGCCGTTGACTCCGCGCGCGACGGTCAGCGTGTTGCTGGTCGTGTTGAGCGCCAGCACATGCAAATACTCATCCTCAATGCGCAACAACTGCCCTACTGCGAACCGCTGCCCGTAGCCGGTGACTTGTGCGGCGTCCACATCGCTGACGGTGAGCGTGGTGGCGCTGCTGCTCAGCGGATTGTCCTGCACCGTGTCGCCGGAATCCGCCCAGGCATTGTCCCAGTCGGGATGGTAGCCCCACGTCCCTGCGACGGACAGCGCCGCCACCGGATCGCCGTCATGCGCGAACACCGCCTGCGTGCGATCCAGCACCAGGCACGACGCCACCGCCGTGCCGGATGGTTCGACATGCACCACCGTCGTTGAAATCGTCGTGCCATCGCCGTTCGTGAGGCTGCTCAATGCCAACAGATCAGCGTCCAGCAGCAGCGTGGCGGGGTCTTGTACGGTATATGTGCGCGTGGCCTGGACCGGGTAGAAATGCCGCTCGGTGAAGCGGTCGATCAGTTGGGACGCGGTTTGCAGGTGCAGCAGCAACAGATCGTCATCGTCGGTCTGCG
>CBEVZO010000154.1:0-7362 GCA_965554365.1 uncultured Anaerolineae bacterium | reverse complement strand
GCATGGCCTCGTCGATGTTCTATGCTACGCGGCTTGAAATGGATAAAGTCGAGTTTAACTATCATTCTCATTCGTCACGCCGCGCTGGTGCAGCAGATCGGCGAGTTGCTCGAAGCTGATGCCGTAGCGTGCCGCGATCTCACGGGCGTAGCTGCGTCCGCGCGGGGGGCCGGGCAGGATGCGGAAGGTCTGCCGGACGCCCGTATCGTTGTCGCTCTCGACCGCCTGCGCCACGAGGCTGATCAAGGCGCTGTCGCCGGGAGTCTCTGCGTTGATCGTGTCACAGCCGGCGGCGAGATCGTGCAGGTGCGTCGCGAAGATCGCCCGCACACCGAGCATTCGCAGGGCGCGCACCACGTCCCGCGCCAGATACAAGCTTTCGCCGGGGCTGGTACTCGACAGCGACTCGTTGAGCAGCACGAGACTGTCGCGCGTTGCGTGTTCGAAGATCGCGTTGAGGCGCTGCGCTTCTTCGCCCAGCCGCCCGACTCCCGCATCGTGCCGTTCCTCGACCGGAAAATGAGTATACACCGCGTCTACCGGGCTGATGGTCGCGGTGTCACCGGGCACGAATAATCCTGCGCCTGCCAACACATGCACCAAACCCACTGCCTGCGTGTAGGTTGTTTTGCCGCCCTGGTTGGGGCCGGTCAGCACGAGGATGCGCCCCTCGTCGTCGAATTGCACAGCGTTGGCGATGACCTGATCACGCAAATCGGGCACATCGTCGAGTGCGGCGTCAGCGGGGCCTAGCAGACGCAGCGCAAGATTGAGGTTGTACGCGCCGCTGATGTGACACTCACGCGCCTCGGTGGGCACAATCGTCGGGCGGCAGGTGGGTAGTCCGGCGGCGTGCAGACGGCGTATCAACTGCGCCGCGCCGAGATAAAACGCCAGTTCCGCGCCCGCGTCACCCAGAAAATAGATATTCGTCCGCACGTAGCGTCCCAGGGCAGTGGCGATGGGGCGCACGCTCTTTTTCAGCACCTCCGCCAGATCGCGGAACAGCGGGTACATCAGCGGATTCTCGAAGTTCACACCGGGGACTTTGGGCTGCGGAGTGATGGGTTTTGACGAGTGCAGCGGCGCGATGCCCTCCATATCACTGGTTGTCGCGCGCCCGAACAGCGATCCGAGCAATGACGCGCCTGCCCCCTGGAATTTTTTGTCATGCACGGCGATCAGTGTCGCCTCGACCGGGCGGAGTTGATCGTCCAGGTTCACGCCGATGGTGATGCTCGCGATCCCGCGTACCTGCTTGATCAGCGCGGGGAGTTCGGCGGCAAGCTGCTGGTAGGTGGGATCGCCGGCGATGGTGGCGACTTGATCGCGCAGCGCGATCAGACCCGCCGCGCGCACCCGACGCCCTTCTTCCGCGAATATGGTGTGCAGCCCCTCGACGACTTCGACATACGCCTCTAGCTGGCCCACGCGCCACACGACTTCGTACAGCGACGATTGACCGGGCCGCGCGCCGAATGCGAAACTCTCCAACTCGTGCAGCCGGGGCAGCACGACCGCGACCGCCGCCGCCAGATCAGGATAGGCGATCAAATCCGCGAGGATGTCCTGACGATAGGCGATCACGGCGGGATCGTCGCACAGGTAGCGCAGAATATCGCGGATCGCGCCCTGATGGCCGAACGCGCTGGCGAGCGCGTTTGCGGTGCGGTCCAGATCGAGATCCTTGGCGGCATCGGCGGACAGACGCGGCGGGCGGGCGATGTGGCGCGGATCAACGTCCGGCGGCCAGAGCAAGCTGAGTGTGGGGTGGGCTGTGGGTCGGCGTGGGAACATGGGTGCGTTTTCTCCAGCGGTCGAGTGTCGCGGAGATTGTACGGGTTTTGCGGGGTGATATCCAGGGATGGTTGTGTAGGGGTGCATTCGGATTTGGGGGCGAGTTTTTGGTTTTTCGTAGGGGCGTGGTCTCTAGCCCGTCCTGGGTGCGGCAGAGCAGCACCCCTACAAATGCAAACCTGCCCCAATTTCCGAATGCACCCCACCGCGATTCGAGACTGCCCTGAACCACCGCCCGGTGTTATAATGACAGTAGCGTATCGCATATTTGTTCTGGTTGAGCATGCACAGTTTCCAGCACACCCGCTTTTACTGATCACTGACTACTGTAAACTGTTAACTCACAGCGCGGAGCCTATGTCTGTCAAAAAAGAATTCGTCCACCTGCACGTCCACACCGAGTTCAGCCTGCTCGATGGTTTTTCACGCATCGGGAAGCTGGTGGATCGTGTGAAGGAACTCGGCATGTCGTCCGTCGCGATCACCGATCATGGCGCGATGTTTGGCGTGATCGACTTCTACCGCGCGGCTAAGAAAGCGAAAGTCAAGCCGATCATCGGCATGGAAGCGTATCTCACCAAGTGGGGACGCACGCGCTTTCAGAAGGAAGCTGGGATAGACACGCGGCCTTCGCACCTGCTGCTGCTCGCGAAAAACCAGACCGGCTACCGCAACCTGCTCAAGATCGCGTCGGCCTCGCAGCTTGACGGCTACTACTACCGCCCGCGCATCGATCACGACTTCCTCGCGGAACACAGCGCAGGGCTGATCGCTACGTCCGGCTGTCTCGCGGCAGAGATTCCGCGCATGGTCGAGCAAGGGCGCGAGGACGAAGCCAAGCGCCTGATCGGGTGGTATCAGGATGTGTTTGGCGCGGATAACTTCTTCTTCGAATTGCAGCACCACAACATCCCCCAACTGCACGTACTCAACCGCTGGCTGCGCGCCAACCAAAAGTACGCCAATACGCGCTTCGTGGCGACCAATGACGTGCATTACATCCTTGAAGAAGACTACGGGACGCACGATACATTGCTCTGTGTGCAGACTGGCAATGTCAAAGCCGAGAAGAATCGCCTGCGCTTTGAATCGCAGACCTTCCACCTGCGCACCCAGGATGAAATGTGGCGCTTGTTTAGCGATGTGCCGGAAGCGCTGAGCAACACGCTGTTGGTGGCCGAGATGTGCGATGTGAATCTCGACTCTGACGACTACCATCTCCCTAAGTTCCCCGTGCCGGAGGGCTACAACGCCGCGACGTACCTGCGCTTTTTGTGTGATCGCGGCCTGGAATGGCGCTATGACGCGCGCGCCACTGATCCCGAAGTCGTGACCCGGCTCAACCACGAGTTGAAGATCATTCACGACATGGGCTTCGATACCTACTTCCTGATCGTGTGGGACCTGTGCGAGTTTGCGCGGCATCGTGATATCTGGTGGAACGTGCGCGGCTCCGGTGCGGGCAGTGTGGCAGCCTACGCGCTGGGCATCACCAACATCGATCCGCTGCGCAACCAATTGATTTTTGAGCGCTTCCTGAATCCGGGCCGCGTCTCCATGCCCGACATCGACCTCGATTATCCCGAAGATCGCCGCGCGGAGATGATCCACTATTGCGCGGAGAAGTACGGCGAGGACAAAGTCGCCGCGATCATCACCTTCGGGACGATGGGTAGCAAAGCCGCGATCCGCGACGTGGGCCGTGCGATGGACATGCCGCTGACCGAGGTGGACCGCATCGCCCGCTTGATCCCCAGTGGCGGCAAGCCGGTCAAGTTCAAGGACGCGCTGGGCAACGATCCCGAAAAGGCGCTGCCGGAGCTCAAGCAAGCTTACAACAACGATCCCGGTGCGCGCCGTCTGATCGACGAAGCGTGGGCGCTGGAAGGCATCACGCGCCATGCCAGCACACACGCCGCCGGGGTCATCGTCGCGGATAAGCCGCTGGTGGAGTACATCCCGCTGCACCGTCCCACCAAAGGCGACGGCGAGGATGCACCGGTCAAGACCGTGACGCAGTTCCCGATGGAAACCTGCGAATCGCTGGGCCTGCTCAAGGTGGATTTCCTCGGCCTCTCCACGCTGACGATCATGCGCCGCGCCTGTGATCTGATCGAGCGCTATCACGGCGTGCGCTACGACCTCTCGACCATCCCTTACCGCCCCGTTCCCGACGATCCCGAAATGACGCGTATGGTCGCGGAAACGTTCGAGATGTTGGGGCGCGGTGAGACAATCGGCATCTTCCAGTTGGAGTCGCAGGGAATGCGCCGCATGTTGATCGATATGCGGCCTCAGCAGTTTGAACACATCGTCGCGGGCATCTCGCTCTACCGTCCCGGCCCGATGGACTACATCCCGACGTTTAACAAGCGCCTGCACGGTGAGGAGCCAGTGGAGTATAAGCATCCCAAGCTCCAACCAATCCTCGAAGAAACCTACGGAATCATCGTGTATCAAGAGTCGATTCTGCAAATCGCCGCTGAGTTGTTCGGCTACGAACTCGGCGAAGCTGACCTGATGCGCCGCGCTGTCTCCAAGAAGAAAAAAGAAGCGCTGATGGAGCATCAGAGGCTCTTTATGGAGCGCGGTCCAGATCATGGCGTTGATCCCGAAACGGCAAAGGCGATCTTCGGCGATATTGAGTATTTCGCGCGGTATGGATTTAATAAGAGCCACGCCGCCGACTACGCCGTGCTGACCTGCCAGACCGCGTTCCTGAAATGCCACTACCCGCACGAATACATGGCCGCGCTGATGAGTGTGCAGCGCGACAACTCCGCGAAGGTCAGCCTCTTTGCGCAGGACTGTCACCGCATGGGCATTGAGGTGCTGCCGCCGACCGTCGATGACTCGCAACTAGATTTCAGCATCGAGGAACGACCCGACGGCTCCCGCGCGATCCGCTTCGGACTCGGCGCGGTGAAGAATGTCGGCTCAGAGCCGCTGCTGCACATCATCGCGGAACGCGAGAACGAAGGCCCGTTCACCGATCTAGACGACTACTGTCACCGCGTGGATGCGCGCATGGTCAATAAACGCGCGTTGGAATCGCTGATCAAGGTCGGCGCACTGGATCGCTTCGGGCCGCGTCCGGTACTGCTCGCCGCACAGGAGCGCATCGTCGCGTTCTCCGTCGATCATCATAAGGCGCAGGATGTCGGGCAGCTCAGCCTGTTTGGGGAAGCGACCGGCGTCGAGTTCAACGCGCAGGATAGCATCCTCGGCCAGTTGGATGAAGTCGAGCCTGTGCCCAAGCGCGAAATGCTTAACTGGGAGAAGGAACTCGTCGGCCTCTACGTGACCGATCACCCGCTGCGCGAGATATGGGACAACTTGCAGCGCACGATCACGATCACCATCGCGGAACTGAATGAAGCGGGCGACGCCATGCAGGAGCGTCAGGTAACCGTCGCCGGGTTGGTGATGGACATCCGCTACATCACCACCAAAAAGGGCGACGCGATGGCCGTGTTGACCGTTGAGGACATCACAGGGCCGATCAGCGCCGTGATGTTCCCGCGCACCTGGCGCAACTATGAAGCGTGGATGGACGTAGACCTGGTGCTGATCATTCGTGGCAAGGCCGACGCTTCGCGCGGTGACATGCAGGTGATCGTCGATTCCGTGACACAGGAATTTGAGGTCTTCTCCGCCACAGATGAACTGCCGCAGTTGCAAGAAATGGCGTTCTCGTGGGTGGACGATGAGGCTGCCCCTGGTGGTGATGCTGCGGGCGACGACGATGCGCCCCCCGCGACTCCACAACCTGCCAATGGACGCGCCGCCGATCACAGCACGCCGCCTGTGCAGGACGATGCAGACGGCGATGACGACATCTACGACGAGGAAACCGGCGAAGTCATCTCCGCGCCGCTACCGGACGATCACGACGCGCCCACGCAGCACACCGAGGCGGTGCTTCCGCAGTCCGGTGGGGCGGGCGGCTACTGGAGTCCGCCCCTCGAACCCGCCGCCGCGCCTGCTGATGACGTTCCCCCGCCGCCTGTTGATGAACCTCCCCCCGCCGATCCGCACTTGCTCACGGATCGCGAGATGCCGGAATGGTTAGCAGACGATATGAATAACGGGTGGGAGCCGCATCCAGGCTATGACTATGATGAGGAACAGGGCCATTTGATCGGCGTGGCAGAACCGGAGCCAGACGCCGCGCCCGATCCCGCTGACGCGCCATTCGATGACGCCGGACGGCTGCGCACCCCGGATGCGCCCGCCGCCCGCCCGCGTGATGAGCGCGAAGCCTCGGCCCCGGAACCGGCCCGCGAGAGTGAACGTGATCACGATACCGTCTACGGGCGACCCACACGTCGCCGCCGTCGTGGGGAGCCGGAACCTGTCGCGCTACCGCCCGCGAAAATGCTCACGCTGACGATTGCGCGCACCGGGGATTCCGAGCAGGACCGCCGCCGTATCAAGCGCCTGCACGGGGTGCTGACGCAGTATCCGGGGCGGGACCGCTTCTGCTTCATCCTGGTCAATGAGGAGAAATCCGCGCGGCTCGATTTCCCGAATCACCTGATCGAGATCAACGACGAGGCGCTGGCGTGGGTCGCGAAGTTCATCGGCGCGGACAATATCCAGGTCGAAGAATTACAGGACTGAGGGCGACCCTGCCAGAACCGTGTGCAGAACGTCCCCGAACGTGAGGCATCGCGCGTTGTGGGCCGACTCCGCCTGCCTGAAAACCGGCCCCTATCTCCCCGGTCTGTACACCGAGATGGAGAAAGGGGGAGTCAGGCGTGTGGTTGCCGAATCTCCCCCTCTCCGCGCGTGAAGAGGGGGTCGGGGGGTGAGGTTGATTTTTCACCGGGAGATGGGAGATATCCGTGCTGATTTTTTAATCTGCATAAGGGCGCTGTGTTGCGCGTCAGACGAGGGCGCTTGAGCGTCCTGTGCTTGTGAGTAGCTGCGGGCTAACTCCGCAGCGATCTACTCCGCCACCGCCCACACCCGCACCGTCTGATCCGCCGCTCCCGACACGATCCGCGATCCATCCGCCGCCCACGCGACCGTATTCACCCGCGCGGTGTGCCCTTCCAGCATGGCGACGGAGTCTCCGGTCTGTGCATCCCACACGCGCAGCGTTGCATCAGCCGCGCCGGAGACGATCCACGCGCCGTCCGGCGACCACGCGACCGTCTGTACCGCGCCGCCGTGTCCCTTGAGCGTCGCGCGCAGCTCGAAGTCCGGCAGGCTCCACAGCTTGAGCGTGCGATCACTGGATGCGGTCACCAGCAAATCGCCGCCGGGCGCGAACACCACCGCGCGCACCGCCTCTCCGTGCCCGCGCAGCGTGACCGGCTCGCCTGTCGGATCGCCGTTCACAACATGCCACAACCGCACCAATCCCGGCGCGAGACCGCACGCGATCCAGTCCCCGCCCGGCGCAATCGCCACGCCAAACGCGAGTTCGCCCTTACCTGTGCGCAGAATCGCGCGGTCGGAGTGTGTCGCCGCGTCCCACAGCTTGATCTCGCTGAAATTGAAGAATGTGCCGGTCGATGCCAGCCACGCGCCATCGGGACTCCACGCGACGGCGCGCAC
>CBEVZO010000153.1:0-7379 GCA_965554365.1 uncultured Anaerolineae bacterium | reverse complement strand
GATGGATGTGCTGCGGGCGATGTGGCATCAGGCGCGCGAAGAAGGACTGTTTGCGCAGGTGGTGCAGCTCTGGCCGCAAGCGATGGAAGTGATTGAGACAGACATGCAACTGACGGATGTATTGTCGCTTGTCCCGTTGGCGGTGAACCTGGACATAAGCAATATCGCGCGCTACGGCGGGGCGCAGGGTGTGCATTACCAGTCATTTGTGACGCCGGATGATGGGCGCGAAGTTGTGCTGCCGGTGCGGGATGTATTGTTGCCGTTGATCGAGGATTTCCTGACGCCGCCGACTTCCAACCGGCTGGGCCGGCAGGCGATTACGGTTGATGTGATCGATACGTCGGCGTATGGCTTGGGATTCGATGTGGTGGCGGTGGACCGGCTGGCGTGGGAAGGGTTCGCGGCGCGGGTTGTCACGGAAACAATCGATCATCCGCGCGAAGTGACGGTGATTTACGATTTCACCGGGCAGACAAAAGGTAGCGCGCTGGATGAGTTGCGGCGTGTGCTACGTGTGGGTGAAAGTCAGGTGGTGCAACAACCGGATCCGAATCGCGCGGTCGATTTCCGTGTGGAGATCGGCGGGGCGTACAACGCGTGCGTATATGGCAACGCGGAAGATGAGATCGAGGCGGGGCCGCCGGTTCCGACGCCGGACGCGACGGCAGACTGATAGCGGATAGAACTTATTTCGATATATTGCGGGGCGATCTGACACCAGATCGCCCCGCTTGCGTTAGTGATAAGGTTCCCATTCGGGGAGGAAGTTGGCGTTCAGATCGCTGATCTGCATGGGAAGCGTCGTGTCGCCAAAGCTGAGCGTGTAAATCCCCGATATGTCAGGTTGACCGCGTTGAAAGACGATCTGTGTGCCGTCGGGTGACCAATCGGGAAAGACGTTGCGTGTGTCGTCGAGAGTCAATTGCTGCACGTTGCCGCCGTTGGCGTCCATGACAAAGAGATTGTAGTACGCGTTGGTGGATGACTGGGCGTTGAACGCTAACCGCGTGCCATCCGGGGACCAGGTCGGAAACGTGTTGGTGTTGTCGTTGTCGGTTAGGCGGCGGACTTGCCCGGTGGTGAGATCGAGGACGGCGATCTCGTAGGGGAAATCCCACTGGCCGGTGTGATACACGATTTGTGTACCGTCGGGAGACCAATCGGGGCCAAGATCATCGGCGTTGTTATTGGTCACGGGGTGCAGTTCTGTACCGTTAGCGTTGATCACGTAAATGTCGAAATCGCCGGTCAAGTTGCTGTGAAAGGCCAACTGCGTGCCGTCCGGTGACCAGGTGGGGTATTTGTCGTCTATGCTGGGGGAATTGGTCAGGTTGCGCAGGCCTGTGCCGTCCACATTGATGACGTAGATGTCGTAATTGCTGTTTTCATCGGAAGCGCCGTAAAACGCGATCTGCGCGCCATCGGGTGACCATGTGGGGCCGCGTTCCGCGCCAGACATGCCGGTCAGTTGCCGTAAACCTGTGCCGTCGATATCGATGATGTAGATGTCGAGATTGCCGCTGCGCCGTGAGTCGAAGGCGATGCGTGTGCCGCCGGTGCGTGTCGGGTTGAAGGCGAGTGTTGCATTAGGGGGAATGGTGTTTGCGGCGGTATACACGACGGTCTTGGTCAGAGCGTCGGCTGCGGCATCGGGGCCACTGCTGCCGGTATCGAAGAAGCCGAGGATGTACAGGCTGCCGAGGCACAGGGTCACGAGTATGAGTAGTGCGCTCACGATGCCGATTATGAAGGTCCAGTTACGGGCTGGGGGATAGTCGTAATCGTCATAGTAGCCGTAGTCGTCCTGCGGCGGAGCCATATGCGCGGGCGGCGGCGTGGCGGGTGGTTGAGGTTGTTCTATGTGCCGCAGGGTGGGGCGGGCCGGTGGCGCGACTTTGCCTGCATGGTGCAGCGTAGGCTCAGCGGGACGCGGTTGGTTGGCGATGGTACGTTCCGCTTCGCGCAGGGCGTCTTCAAGATGCGGCTGTGTTTCGGGTTGGGGTGCTGGATGTTCGATTTGGGACTGCGCTACAGCGCCTTGTGAGATCATGGTCTGGGCGATGTGGGGCTGTGCTGGCGGGGCTGCTTTGTCAGTGGCTTCGTCTGTGTTGGCGGGCGTTGCATCCTCGGTCACACGGGGCATGAATTGCGACCATTCGGGCAGTGTCATGTCTGGTCGTGCGACAGGGGCGTCGGACTCTGCGTTTGTGTCGTCGTCAGTAGCCGGATGATGAATGGCGACGGGGGGCGCGCCGACGGACTCGGCAAGTGCGTCGTAGAGTGCGCTGACTGAAGTGTAGCGCCGGGAGGGGTCTTTTTCCAGGCAGCGTAAAATGATCTCTTGCACGGCAAGATCGAGTTTGGGGTTGAGTGTGGTTGGCGGTGGTGGCGTGACATGCACATGTTCGTAGGTGATGCGGGTTGCTCGTGCTTGTGCGGCGGACGCTGGATGATCGCCGCGAAACGGTACACGGCCCGTGACCATGCGGTAGAGCAGCGTGCCCAGAGCGTAGATGTCAGTGGCGACGGTGACGGGGTCGCCGGTGATCTGTTCGGGAGCCATATAGAGCGGCGTGCCGATGGTTGCGCCGAGTGTCAATTCGCTGGTGACGTTGAGCAGGCGCGCGATGCCGAAATCGGTGACGAGTACCGTGCCGTTTTCGTGCAGTAGAATGTTAGCGGGCTTGAGATCGCGGTGAATCACGCCTTCCGTGTGCGCGAAATGCAGCGCCGCCGCCAGCGGAGTGATGATATCCAGGGTGGCGTGGGGACGCACTGGCTTCGTGGTGGTTTTCAGCATGTCGGCGAGTGTGTTGCCCGGCACGTAGTCGATCAGGATGAAGGTGTAGCCGTTCTGTTCAACGATGTCGTAAAAGCGCACAATGTTGGGGTGTTGGAGCCGTGCGAGGACGATGGCTTCGCGTTGGAAGCGTTCCAGGAGCGTCTGATCGCGGGCGATGGCGCTGCGTAGGACTTTGGCCGCCAGAGTTGCGCGGCGTCGCAGATCAGTGACGCGGTAGACTTCAGCGAATGTGCCTGCGCCGAGAAGTTGTTCAAAGCGGTAGCGGTCGCTGAGTGTTGTGCCAAGTAACGCGCTGGTCATAAGGCTGGTTCCTCACTGGTGTACTACCGTGAGTGTAACAAAGGGTACGGCGCTGTCAATTGTCGGAATCGTCCAGTAGGATGGGCGTAGACTGACCGGCGGTTAGTTCCTGCAATGCCCCTGTGAGCGCTGTGAGTTGATCGACGGGTAGACGTGCGTAGACGGTGACATCAGCGGCGAAATCTTCACTTTCAATTACGGCATGATGACTGGCAAGGAGCAGTTTCAGACGCTCGAAGTGGGTGTACTCGACCGTGATGCCGATGGTACATTTCTCGATCTTGAGTTCAACCGGCAGCGCGGCGACGGCGTCTTTGGCTGCGCCGCCATACGCACGGACCAAGCCGCCTGTACCGAGCTTTGTCCCGCCAAAATAGCGCGTGACGACGATCACCACGTCACCCAAGTTTGCGCCGCGCAGCACAGCTAAAATTGGTGGGCCTGATGTGCCGGACGGTTCACCGTCGTCGCTCATGCCCTCGGTGACGCTGCCGCCGTAGCCGACTTTGAAGGCGTAGACGTGGTGCGAGGCATCGGGCATTTCGGCGCGGATGGATTGGATGAAGGCTTTGGCATTCGGCGCGGTGTCGGCGCGGCCTATGGTGGCGATGAAGCGTGAATTGACGACCCTGTTTTCGATCCGGATCGTGCGGGCGGGAATGGGGTAGTGAGTCATGCGTCGAGTTGCTCTCCGAGAATGTGCGCGGGTGTGGCACGGTGGAAAAAGGCACGATAGGCGGTGGTTTCGGCGATGCTGGCACGGAGGGCGGCGCTGTAGTCGGCTGCGTCAGCGGTGGTTGTACCGTCGCCTGGAACAATGGTGAGCGTCCCGCCGCGCCCGTAGGTGATGGCAATCTCACCGTGTGCGGCGATGGTGTCCAGGCCCAGGCGGATCGTGGCAAGCGATTGAGCCAGCGCGCCCGTCAGATCATCGAGCGTGGTGCGTCCGGCTTTTTGGTTGAGCACAAACTTGACGAGTTCTAGTAAGCGGCGCTGCACGTCCGTGAACGCGCGAATAGGCGGGTTTATGCCCAACAGGGCGATTCTGTGAGCTTGCGTGCGTTCTAGCGCCTTCTGGAGCCTCTGAGGGGCTGCGGGCGCGGTGTAGACAATCAGTGTGGGTGTTTCAGTTAGCTCGTGCAGTGGTTGTCCTGGCGACGCGGTGCGGCGGTAGCCTTCGGCCCACACAGCGGCGTCAGGGTAGGTGGTTAGCAGGTCTGCCAGGGTGGTGTCGGGATCGTGTGTGGCGCGGTGATCGATGGTGGTGCGTTGTGGGCGTTCCACTTGCACGGGCGCAGATTCCGCGCGACGATAATCGATCAGCGTAAGCTGCAATTCCTGCGTGTCTTTGTAGGTGCTAATGCTGACCTGATAAGCAAGGTCGAATAGATCGTCCGGCACGGGCTGATCGGCGCTGTTCCACCACAGCACGCTGCGCCGGTTGCCTGCGGCATCTTGTACGGTCAGGCGACGGTGTTCGCGCGTGCGTCCGATCAGGGCGGCGCTACGGAGCGTGAGATCACGCGTGATGAATGTGATTGGTGGATTACCCTCGCCGAAGGGGGCGAGTTGGCGCAGGTCATGGGCGAGTTCTAATCCTGTGGCGGCTAAATCGTTCTCGGCGTCGATCATCAGGCCTGCGCGCGTGTCGGGATCGCGGGTGGCGTGGAGTGTGTCTGAGAGGCGGCGGCGGAAAGCGGGGATGTCGTTTTCGTGTAGTGATAAACCTGCTGCACCAGGATGTCCCCCGTATTCATGCAGTAAATCCGCTTGGGCTGCAATCGCTGCGCCGATGTCGTAGCCAGGGGCGGAGCGTGCCGATCCGCGTGCGTGGCCTGCTTCGTCCACGCTAAGCAGGACGACGGGGCGGTGGTATTGCTCAGCGAGGCGGCTGGCGACAATGCCGATAATGCCTGCATGCCAGGCGGGGTGGCTGAGAACCAATGCTTCCCAGTCGAGTAGGGACGGATTGCGGGCGATTTGTTCCTGGGCGGCGGTGTAAATCTGGCGGTTTTGCAGGCGGCGTTGGTTATTCAGCCCTTCGAGTTGTAGGGCGAGCATCCGCGCCTGGGTTTCGTCCTGAGTGGTGAATAGATCGACGACCGGGCGCGCGTCGGCCAGGCGACCGGTGGCGTTGAGGCGGGGGGCTAACTGAAACGCAATGTCCTCAGCGGTGAGGTGTTCCGGGTTGAGTTGGGCGGTTTCGATCAGTGCGCGAAGGCCGGGACGTTGGGCGCGGCGAAGGACTTGCATGCCCAGTTGCAGCAAGTAGCGCGTGTCGCGGATTTGTGCGGCGACATCGGCAACGATGCCGAGTGCGACAAGATCGAGGAACTCGTGCAACTCCGTTGTGCGGTGGGCGACGGTGTATAGGTGTTCCAGCAGCTTGTAGGCGACGCCTACGCCGGGCAGTGTGGCAAGTGGATGATCAGCGGGGAGGCGTTTCGGATCGACAACGGCATCAGCCTGGGGGAGTGTGGGCGGCAGGTCGTGGTGATCAGTGATCAGGACGGTGACGCCGCGCGACTTCGCGTAGTCAACCTCTTCGTGTGCGGATACGCCAGTATCACAGGTCAGCAAAATGCGGGGCTGATGCTGGTCTAGCTGCTGTTTCAGCTGTCGAGTCGTATGCCGTGTGATGCACGCAGGCGGTGCGGGATGTAAAACTCCACCTGTGCGCCTAACTTGCGTAGTCCGTCTACGAGCAGCGCGGTAGACGTTTGGCCGGCTACGTCGAAATCACCCCACACAAGGATGGTTGTGTCTGTGGCGATGGCGGTGCGCAGGTGATCTGCGGCAAGCACGAGATCGGGTAAAGCCTCCGGTGGAGCAGGGGGGTAGTGGTCCGGCGACAGGTAGGCACTGGCTGCTGAGGGTGTGGAGTAGCCGCGCTGAGCTAACAGTTGTGCGATTAAAGGGGAAACACCGAGAGTTTCGATGAGCGTGACGCGAGTGGTTTCTGCTTGTGCGGTAGGTAAGTGCCACATAGCTTTTTTTCGCATAGTCATTTACCCTAAAAACCCAACTCATCAACAACACCTAAAACAAACTCATCACCCATCACCGCAATATTATCATCAATATTACTATTGTCTAACGTCCTTCCTGCTTTTAGCCCCCGTCCACACAACGACCGAAACGCACAAAACTTACACCGCGCATTATCAACCACCAACGACCACTCCAGCCCTATATCTGCATTCATCACACGTCTCCCCACATCCAACAACACCGCCTGATCATGCTCAAACAGAGCAGGGGAATACTCAAACACCACCGGCTCAACACCAGTCACACACCAATACACCAGCGACACAACATCCGGCAATACTTCACGTCCCAACAAACGCGCCGCCGCTAACACTACCAACGGCAAATACAACCGCGTCTGAGCACGCGCCTCAAGCCAACGACGTGAAGGCATCTTGCGATAAGTCTTCCAATCAAAAATTACCACACGCCCGTCAGGTACGTCCACCAACAAATCAAACACACCCAAAAAACGGTACCCGCCCAACTCTACCGAAACTTGTAATTCAGGGAAGCGCTGCCCTTCAAGCTCATGCAGCGCATCAAATGCTACATATGACTGCCACCACGCGCGCATGTCTGAATCATCAATATGTGCTTCAATCAAAACCGGATCAATACCTAACTGATGACGCTCTACTAATCGATGAAATTCCGCGCCACGCTCCATGTAGCGCTCATGCTCCAAAAACGGCTCCGCTTCTACACCGGGCCATGCCTGAGACTGCACATAACGCAACTGAAACCGGCGCGGACAGTCTAGATAATCCTGCAAATTGGACTGCGTAAAGTGAAACCCCGCAGGTAGCATCTTATGTTACACCTCACTAGAGAGCATAATAACTGTTGCTCAGCGCAAATGCTCGCCCAATCGAATCAGCGGCAGTGCGGGTTGATTCTCGAATTCCGGGCCGCGCTGCCAACGCCAGCCCATGTTCCAGGTCACAATCAGTTCACGTTTGGCACGTGTAAGCCCTACATACAGCAAACGCAAGCGTTCTTTGGCGTAAGAGACGCGCTCATGCAGCGTCGCGTCACCTTCAACATAGTCCGTGCCAGTCATCAACGCATCTAACTGCGCGAGCAACTCCGCTTGCACGTTCAATGCATGCACCAGATTGTCGAAGCTGCTGCGCGCATACCACTTTTCCCCGATGTAGTTGTCATACGGTAAAGCAGATGGAAAACCGTAATTGCTCACGGCAGCCAGATAGACACGATCCCACTCCAAACCTTTCGCGGC
>CBEVZO010000152.1:0-7400 GCA_965554365.1 uncultured Anaerolineae bacterium | reverse complement strand
AATTGGACCGTTGATCCGCTGAGCCGTGCCACAAACCCGCGTCCGTGCAGCGTGCCATCCGGGTGCGCGCTGCTGACAATGAACGACGAATTTTCCAGCGGGCTGCGGCCATAGGTGGTTGGGTTCTGGAACGGGACCAGCACATTGCGGAAATCGGCGTAAAATGCCTCAAACAGCTTGGCCTTGAGGAGCGCCAACAGATATTTGTATTCCATGTGCAACCAGATCGACTCGTTTTCGAGCCAGCCCGGTGTGAACGCACGCGCGCGTCCGATATCCGTTGGTTGATCGCCCAGCGGCGCATTGACCTTGTACATCTTCAGCTTGTGATCAAACAGGCCACTGGTTCTGACCCGTTCGTGTAGTTGCTGCGCTGCTGTATGATCGTCGGTGATCTTCAGCGCACGCACTGGCCCTTCCAGGAACAGCGGGAGTACGCGCACCTCAAACTGTGTGACGCGCACACATTGCCGGTCCGGATTCGGCTGTGGATCATCAAGCACCTCGTACCCGGTGGCCTGATAGGTGAAGTAGGTGGGGGGGATGCCGTCGTTCATGGTGGTGGCGCGCTCAATGCCCAGTTGCACTTTTTGTTCGAGCTGGACTAACGCATGATCCAGATCGGTCAGTGTCATGGGAACAGTTACGCCATCAAAGCCCAACCGAATCCGCGCACGGTAGGCTTCGCGGGCGGTAGCAACGGTATCCCAGTAGGGCGTGTCAGCGGACGCGGTGTGGTGTGCGAGTGCTTGTTGCACCGTGCGCAACAGGTCGTGTACTTCCACTGGCAGCGTCATGCTTGTATGAGGGTCCTGCGCGGCAAGTGCTGTGCGCAGAAATCGCAGGAGTCTGAGCAGTTCAAACGTCTCCGGCATGGAGGAACCAAACAGCCCTGGCAGGCCGTTGAGCGCATCATACCACCCTGGTTTTCCGGCCTCCATCTCGACGCCCATGCCGAGCGGGTCCATTGTGGCGAATTTGATGATCGCCAGTGACACAAGTTTGGTGATCAACGTGGTATAGACGATATCGCCCTGGCCCTGGTCGGCGCGTACCAGATGTGGTTTGCTTTGCCGCGATTGGATCAATGCTTCTTTCTCTGCATCTTCGATCACGGCGTTTAATTGGCGCACGCGCCCCTCGGACAACACATATTTCTGATCGCGGGGTTGCACCACTCTGGGACTATCGTAGAAGGTATAGACCGGTTCCTCAAAGAGCAAAGCGGTTTTGCGCTCAGGGAAAATTGCCAGGTAGTTTTCGATCAGGTCCAGGTTATATGTCCAGTGATCGATCCAGTACCCTTCGCCAAAGACGGCAACAAACTCGTGTTCGGCGTGCCCCAGCGTGTGCGCGAGGAATTCCTCCGGCGGCACACGCAGCGCGACCTCGGTCACGGCGATGAATTTCAGCAGCGCCCCAGGTGTGAAGGGCTTGGTCAGGAATTTCTCCAGGCGCGTTGGATCATCGACCTGGGCCAGGACTGCGGCGTGGTGTTCTGGGGGCACGGTGAAGCGGTTGCCGTTAATCACCAGCGGATTGTACCCATCCGCCTGGATCAGGTTCATGAAAGCGCGGATGTTATAAGCCCCGATGCGCGGTTGCAGCCACACATCTTCCCGGCGATTCTGGTTGATGTCGCGATAGTTACCGTTACCCTGTGAATAGAATTCTGGTGCGAGGTAAAAGGCGTTATAGTCCCGTTCGAGATCGCCGTGTTTGCGCGAGTAGATATGCTGCACAAACGGTCGGTCAGGATCACCCAGCCGGATCGGCCAGCCGCCGCGCAAGATGTTATCCAGAAAAGTCTGACGGGCATACGCGTCGAATTGCGGGAGACCGGTTTGTGTAGCAATCGGGGCTGTGAGTTCCTCTGTGAGTGCTTGCGCGACGTCGTGCTGCGCCACAATGTATGCGGGTTGTGTGATGCGCGCCGCCGTCTGGTTGACTTCTGCGAGACTGCTCGCATGACCGATGATGCCATAGAGCGTGAGCGCATCGCCGGGCGCGAGTGTGCGCTCCGCACCAAAGAAACCGCACGGGGTTTTGCCCACCGCAATTTGTTCGCGTTTAAATAGTTCGTCCAGCGAGCTTTCCAGGAACCGATCCGGTTGGCTCAGGCTGGTGTTTGGTCCAAAAATCACGTCTGGATCAACAAGCGCAGGCAAGCGTCCTTGCGCGGTGAAGGTGGTATAAAAGTGTCCCGCTTCATACCCCTCGATCTCGACTTTATCCCCGATGCTCGAACGCAAGCGATAAAAGGGAATGCGTTCTTCCAGGTTAAACACGCCCATCCATGCTTCCGCAGTGCGGGCTAGTTCCTTGAGTACCCAGTTGTCGACACCAAAGGGCATAATCGCCGGCAGACCATCCAACACACTCACATCAACCGGCGCGGCACCGGTATTGGTGAGTTGCATCTGCCGGACCAACCCTGCAAATGGCTCATTGGTCAGCGTGAAGTAGCGCACCTGAACGTGCAAACCGTGTGCATGGGCATGTTCTTGCAGTTCGAGTGCGTTGGCCCCGATGTGCATCGTTCGTTCGACCGCCGTGTGTGGTGCTGGGGCGAACGGTTCGTAGAATGTGCCATTCGCTTTGACGAACGTGCGAAACCCCGTAGTGGTCACATTGCGATAGGCTTTGTTCGCCGGTTCGAACTCGACAATTGGGGTGTCTTTGCTTTCGCTGCCGAAACTCGCAATCGCTTGACCCCGGTTGACATAAAACACCCACATCGGAATGCCCATCGGCCCTGCGATGCCGGGTAAAAAGCTGGCGAATGGGGGTTGTTGGTCATAGTCACGGATCACAAAACGCTGTTGCGCGTCAAACGACGTGTCATGCATCGCCGGTACTCCATAACTGCTGTGTCAGGCGCACGATCTCTGCTTGCTGCACCGCTGAAATCGACACTACGGGCGAGTTCTCAACGACGGTGTCGCGATTTTCAACAATGAGTACACTTGCATCGTTGCTGAGTGTATGTGTGTGCCAAGCTCCGCGTTTGACGTTGTATAGTTGTAGCGGAACCATATCTGCCGCGTGGATGGTGGTCACCTGGTTAGCGCCTTCGCCCAAAAACAAAATGCAATGCCCCGACAGCAGCACAAACACTTCGTCGGTTTCGTTATGCCGCTGCATCGTGGTTAACACATTGGCTTCCAACTCAGGATGGTAGCGCAGCATTGCCACGCGCCAGTCGCCATAATCGATCAGCGGTTGATAACCATCGCCCGCAAATGCACTGATTTCTAGCAGGTTCAACATATCGAGTATCCTCTAAACATGGATGAGTGTGACGATCAATTCGTGTGTTTCGTCTTGTGCCAGCGTTGTGATGGTGGCCCGATCAAGGGTGACGCGCCCTTGATTTGCTTCCACTGACATGACGACTCCGTTGAGCATTACGGAGCCTATGCTATAGGCTCCAAAATCCAGGTGTTTCGCGTTGTGATAGGTGATTTGCAGTGTGCGCCCCGCGAACAGGATGGTGATTCGCGCACGCCCCGCTGTGTCAAATTGCTCGCGTACCAGCTTGGGTTCCAGCGCGAGATCGCCCAGGTCGCCTTTCACGCCGAAGACTTCGGTAGTCAGGGTGAGCAGTAGCCAGCTTGCGGAGCCGGTGAGATAGGTGTACATGCCGCGTCCGCGCGCGTTGATGTATTCGGGGATGCCGGGATAGATGCGGCTGACGGCGAAGTTGCAGCAGTGCCGGAAAATGCCATCCAGCACTTTGTGTCCGGCGTGAACCAACCCGCGCTGATACAGCGCATTGGCATACATCACGGCCATGTGGCTAAACATGGCCCCATTTTCTTTGTGTCCAAACGCAAAGCCGAAACAGCGCCCCAGATCGAGTTTGGTCTCTCCGAAATCAGTGTTGAGCCGGTAGCCGCCCATCGATGGTTCGTAGAGGTAGTGATCAGCGGTGCGCACGATGGTCTGTGCCTGCGCGTCAGTAGCTATGCCGCTCATCAGCATAAAGACCTGCCCCGTGAGTGTCATACGTGGGCCGTGTGGGTGATCGCCTTCCACACGCTGACCACCATTATCGTAATAACCGTTGAACCACGAGAAGCCTGCTTGATCGGTAAGCCACTCCTGGCGGCGCAGATGCGCGATCATCCAGGCGGCTTTAGTCGCAAGATCAGCGGCGAGATCATGCAGTGACACAGTGACTTGCGCACCGGAAATGGTATGGCGGCATGTAGCGAAGAATTCCGCCAGTCGCTGCTGTTTGGCTGCGATATCATCGTAATCTACCGGGGTGACGAGCGTATCCAGCAACAGCAACAGTTCTTCCGCCAGAGTCACCGTTGTATGGCCTCTGGCGATCAATGTTTCAACCAACTGGCTGAGATCGTGGAGATTGCCCGCATAAACTGCCGTAAACGCAACACTTTCGCCACGCTCACGGGCCATATCCATGCCGTCGTTCCAATCCGCGCCTTCGAGTCGGATGATGTTGTGTTCACCCACATGGAAGAATGCGGTCAGATGTTGCACCAGCATGTGTTCCAGCACAGTTCCACGATACGCTGCGCCGTTTGCGGTGCGTAGTGTAGTGCCCTGTTCCGGTTGCCACTGCTCATCCTGTGCCGTGCAGCGGTTGATCTGCGGATCTTTGAAATAGGTTTGGTCGCGCAGCAAAAACTCCACATCCCCGCTCTGGTCAATGTAGAGTCGCACGGTCAGGTACGGCCAGACGCCGTGATCCATCCACACGCGCGGAATGTTGTTGCGGTCGGCGACAAACTCCCCTGGTTCCGAGCCGATGATCGTCGCATTGCTGCCGTCAAAGCGTACGCCAGCGAAGCTGCTAAACAGCAATTGTGGCACATCATCCGGTTCGGTCAGGAGCAGGGCGAGGCAGTCCTGCCACAAGTCGCGCCATCCGCGTCCCCCACGTCCATAATCGTGCGCAGGTAAAAACGAATTCCCGAACAGGCGGCGCAGGATGGGCTGGACCCCGACCCAACGCATCCAGCGGTCAAACGTGTCATCTGCTGTTTGGAACGTCAATGCGGTAGCTTTGCGTTGCCAGTGGTCTTCGCACGCTTCAAGTGCTGCGGTATATTTGACATCACTGCCATAAGCTTCAATCAGGTCCTGCGGATCGGTAGCGTCGTCCAGCACCGCCAACAGCAAGATATACGTGCTGGCCTGTCCCTCCACCAGCGTGACAGGTTCAAAACGCAGCGCGCCCATCGCTTCGTAACCCGCAACAGCCTGTCCAGGGGGTAGGCTGGGGACCCGATCAGGATGCACGACCGCCTCCGGCCATGCAAGATTGCCGCCCTCGCCGATGAAGTCTTCTAACACAGGAATAAATCCGGCGGGGAGAGCGCTTTCAGCAGTTATGCCCAAAACGCCGTATGCGACAGAGTTGGCGCGATGTCCACGTTCATCAAATGTCAGTGTTGGACGCACCAGAACGCCATAGGGCAGCGTTTGAATACGGTGCAGCAAGGATGTGACGTGCCGGTGATCGCGCAGATTGTCTGCGGAGCGACCATACAGCGGAATCGCTGCGGTAGGCGTCAAAACGACCGGCGCAGTGCCGGTGTTCGTCAACGTCACGCGCATCAATTCGACGTTGTGGCGCTCAACAGGCACGAAGTTGGTAATCTCGGCGCGCAAACCGATAGCCTGATTTTCGCGTACGACTCTGTGCCATAATAGCCCTGCGGTTAGTGCTACACGGTCATCGTCACGCACTATTTGCCGGGCAGAGTTTCCGGTCGCTGACCAGGGGCCGTATCCGTCAATGTGTACCCAGAAATTTCGCGCAGAGCGTGTGTTATGCAAATCTTCCACCGAAACAGGCGTGGTCAGAAATGTATTCAGTCCTGTTTTGATATCGCCACCAAGTGTGGGGGTAATAGACGCCTTCATCCCACTTTCGTTTGCCAGCGGAAAGTACAGTTGACCGGTACAGTGCGGATCACCTATCGCAAATGTGCCGCGCTCGTCTACGAATTGCCAGGACACAATTTTCTGTGACACATTGCTTCCCCTTACCTATGAGACAAAAGCAGCTTCTGTTGATGTTAGAATCTATGCCAAAATTGCTTCTGTCCCGGCTCCTGAGAGCGCTCTCTCTGGCAACAATGATAATATAGGAACAGTATTTTGGTCAAGCGCCCGGATGATCAAAAAAACTCGATCCCGAGAGAAATACGACCGGATCAAGTCTTGCAGTAGTTGGTAGAATAGAGCTTTGCTTGGCAAACTGGAAGCGAGGAAGGAGGGTCTGGCCAGTCGTGAGGCAGGTATTTTCGACCGTACTTAAGTTGCTCCGAATTGGGCATTTGTCCGACCAGGAAAAAGATCTGGAAATCCTGGTGTTGTGCAAGTGACCGTAGCCGCATAAGAACATCGGCGAGCGTCCCCGTACAGCACGGGAAGTCAAACGCCTGATCGTGCATCTTGCGCGTGGAAATGCGAATTGGGGCTACAGCAAAATCCAGGGCGAACTGCTTAAGCTGGGGCACGATGTCAGTGAAGAAACGAGCGTCAATATCTTGGAACGCTATGGCATTCCTCTTGTGCCAGAACGTAGCGCCTCACCTAGTTGACGATACTTGATAACGCATCACTGAAGATCAATACTTGGCCTGCGATTTCCGCCGTTGTATCCACATTTCTTGCAGTATGCCAAATCTGTGTAACACGTGGTTCACCATCAAAATTGGCACTGCGCGCAACCGATCGCGTAAGTTGGGCATTCGTTGCGCGTCCTTCCAAGGAATCCACAATACGCTGACAAAGAAATAAACCCACTTGAGTACATCACGTAGGGAGCGCACGCGATGCGGGTAAACGCAATACATGGCGGGCCATTTGCTTCGTACCAAATAGTAGCTACGTCCATACATATAATGTTGTTGCCAGAATTTCCGCAGCGTGGGCCGATGATGATGAATAACTTTCGGACGGGGATCGTAATAGATTTCATACCCTAATAACTTCACACGCCAATTGTAATCAACGTCTTCGCCCCGGGGCAAAGTTTCATCTTGCAGTCCGGTTTCCTGGGCCACATTTTTTTTGTAAGAGATATTTACTCCAGGCCAAGTCCGCACGAAAGCAGGCGCATCTGGCGAATAAAAAGTGGCGGCGTCTGCCAGCCGACTGAGAAAGTCGTGCTGGCTCTGCGCTCCGATGATTTTCCCACCTATCGCACCGACATCCGGATGCTCTGCGTGACTACGACGCTGGAGGGCGACCCAATCTGGAAAGATCTCGGCATCATCATCGGTCATAGCAATAATGTCCTCTTTGCAATTGGCCAGACAAATATTGCGGCTGGTTGCCAGGTTTACATTTACCGTTATTATAAGTTGTACCTCAATGCCATACTTGCCGATGACATTTCTCACGGCTGTGTCGGCTCG
>CBEVZO010000151.1:0-7409 GCA_965554365.1 uncultured Anaerolineae bacterium | reverse complement strand
CACGCTGCTGGATAAAGTTGATGAGGCGAAGCAAATCCTGGCGCAGATCGAAGATGTGGCTGATATTCAAGATTTGTCGGACGATCAAGGTCGTAAGCGTATCCGCATCGACTTCAACGGCGATGATGATGGCGTGAGTGTTCTGCTTCCCGCGCTAACCGGCCAGGGGATTCCGGTGGTGAATTTCTCCGAGGAAACGCGCGATCTCGAAACGGTCTTCATGCGCGCGACCAAAGGTATTGTATCGTGAGGGTGACGCATGACGGCTGATTCTGCTCCTGTGACGGATGGGCGTTGGTGGCGCAAGCTTTTTCGCTGGTTGATTGATAACCCGGTGGTTCTCAAAGAACTCCGGGGCCGGATGCGTGGCTCGCGCGCCTTTGTGGTGCTGACAGTCTATTTGCTGCTGCTCGGCGCGTTTACGTCGTTGATTTATCTCGCGATGTCTGGAGCAGCCACCACCGCCAGCGGACAGCAGTCGGTGGGCGAAATTGGACGCACACTCTTTGGTGGCGTGGTGGGGATCGAGATGCTGCTGGTGGCGTTTATTGCGCCCGCGTTTACCTCTGGGGCGATCAGCGGCGAACGCGAGCATCAGACCTACGACTTGTTGCGAACCACGTTGCTCCCGGCACACTCTTTTGTGTTTGGCAAGTTGCTCTCGGCGATGCTGTATGTGTTGTTGCTGCTGTTGGCGGCGATCCCGTTACAGAGTATCGCATTTTTCTTTGGCGGCATTGCTGAGACTGAGGTTATTCTGTCATTCGTGATTTTGATGGCAACGGGTATTCAATTCGCCACGTTCGGGTTGTACTTCTCGGCGCGGGCCAAACGGACCCTGACCGCGAACGTGATGACCTACACGATGGCGATGTTTATCATGTTCGGATTGCCGATTATCTGGAGCGCGGTGATGTTGGTGATCGGCTTTTCGTTTGACGATGTTGATTCCACAACGGCGCAGCGGATATTGCTGTACACGTCTGGGTTGATACTCTGCTTCAATCCGGCGATTACGGCGGGATTGACACAATATTTCTTGATTAACAGGCGAACTATTGGCGTTTTCTCGTATACCTTAGCAAGTGGTGAAACGGTTACACTGATTTCGCCCTGGATACCTTTCACGATCATGTACCTGGGCTTGAGTGTGCTGTTCTTTTTCCTGACTGTGCGCCGCGTTCGTCGCATCGACGAATAAATCTGCGGATCAGCAGAGGTCGCGCACCCGGTGTACAATGTGGGCAGAAAACGAGAAGACTCATGAATGCAATTATGCTCGAACAAACTGTAAATCATCTCACGCGCCACGTCCAACGTTGGGACCGCCGTCTGCGGCTGCTCAACAGCGTGGTGTGGGTGCCGCGTTTGGTCATCGCCGGGATGGTGTTTGGCTTCACTATAGGTATCATCGCGCGGCTGCGCCCCTGGCTGATGCCAGAGCAGATCGTGCTAGATACTGTGTTGTTTACACTGGCGCTGTTGATCGGTGGCCTGGGCATGGTCTGGTTGTGGCCGCGAGAGGTTCCACAGCGTGCGCGGCACTTCGATTACCGCTTTGATCTCAAAGAGCGCGTCAGCACAGCGTTGGAGTTGGCGGGCGGTGTGATTCATGCCCCGGAACCCTTTGTAGATCGCCAGATCGATGATGCGGTACGCACGGCGGATCATGTCCAGGTCCGGGCATTGCTGCCGCTGCGTGTGCGCCGTTATGAACTGGGTATGATGCTCCTATCGATTGGGTTTTTCGCCTGGGTGCTTATGTCGCCTAATCCGCAAACGAATGAACTGCGCGCACAGCAGGAATTGCAGGACTCTATTGATGCACAGGCGACAGAGGTGCAGGACGCGATTGAGGAGATTGAGGCCAATCCTGACTTGAATGCTGCTCAGCAGCAGGCGTTGACGCAGCCATTAGATCAGGCGCTTGACACGCTTCAGCAGCCCGATATCTCACAGCAAGAGGCGATGGCGGCTTTAGCTGAAGCGCGGCAGGACCTCAACGATCTCTCTGATGGGATGATGCCGGAGCAAGAAGCGGCGTATGAAGCAGCTGCCAACGAACTCGCGGGCGCGGATATGACTAACGATCTTGCGCAGGCGATGAAAGATGCTGATCTCGCGCAGACGGCGGATGAACTGGAAGACCTCGCTGAACGTATCGGCGATGAAGATTTGGCGCAGGAAGAATTAGACCACCTCGCGCAGAAGTTGGACAACGCAGCGGAGGCACTAGACGAAACGAATCCCGCGCTGGCGGAGAAACTGCGCGAAGCGGCGGATGCGCTTCGTGAGGGTGATATCGAGACGGCACAGGACGCGTTGCGCGATGCCGCAGACTTGCTGCGTGAACAACAGGAGAGCCTGGAAGACTCGGCATTGGCGGAAGCGGCACAGGATGCTGCGGATCAGTTGACGGAGAGTATGCAGGAGATCGCGAATCCAGGACAACAGCAGGAAGCGCCGCCGCAAGACGAAGCCCAGCCACAGCCGGGCGGAGAACAGCAAACAGGTCAGCCTGAAGATCAACAACAGGCCCAACCCGCTCAGCTGCCGGAGGAGATGCAGGGCAATCAAGAAGGGGGCGAGCCGCAGCAGGGCCAGCCCGCTGAGGGTGAGGGTGAACCAGGCGAAAGCGGTGCTGCGCCATCCAATCAGGATGCTGCTGAGGGTGAGCCGGGGCAACCTCAGGCGGGTGAAGGTAGCGGTGATGGTGGACAGGCAGCAGAGACCACCGAAGCCACTGAAGCTGGTGGGGAGGAGGGCGCAAGCGCGCCCAGTGCCGGAGCCGGAGAAGGCGGTACGGGCGCTGATGATACGCAGGGACAGGCCGGCATAACCGAGGGTCAACCGCCCGCGAACAGTTCTCCTGAAGGTGGCTTTGAAGCGTATGACCCGGAACATGAGGCTACAACTCTCGGTGGCGAAGGCGATGACATGCTCGATGTGGGCGGCGAAACAACTGAACCCGGAGATGTTTCGGTGCAAGAAGGCGAATTGGGTCCCAACCCGGAAGGCGAGTCGCTGATGTCCTATTCTGGAGCATTTAACGACTATCAGGATATTGTCAGCGCTGCGCTGGAAAGTGGCCGGATTCCATTGGATCAGCGGGATGTGATCCACGATTATTTCTCGTCGCTGGACCAGTAATTTAGTTGGGTAAGTGACCAAAGTAGAGGGGGACTTGTGTATAACATAGTGCGACGGGCGAGGTTGGTCGTGTTGCTGAGCGTGGTCCTCCTGCTGGCCGGGTGTATTCAGCCCATCGGCGAGGTGGAGCAAACCAAGACGGCCATGGAGACGGCCATTGTACTCACGTATGGGCCATCGACGCCGACGCCGCTACCGCTGCCTACTACGCAGCCTCCTGTGGCAGGAATCAATCCGACGCAGCCGCCAGTGACGAACCCGACGGCGGTCAGTGTGCCAGCATCACCACAGGGTACAGCGCAGGTGCTACAGTTTTTGCAGCGGCGAGGCATTTACGCCAACGGGCTGATGCTCTGGTATGACCAGCAACAGCGTGCGGATTTCCTGAAGGGGTTTTCGTACACTGATGCGGCGAATAACCCGTGTGCCGGGTTTGTGATCGCCGCGCAGGATGCCTATGGCGGCTGGCAGGCTACCGAAAGTGGTGCGGTCGTGTGTGCAACTCAACCCACTGCGAACGCGGTTGCAGCGTCATTTTTGTTCCTGACCAGTGATGGACAACCCCACACGATTGTGTTTGGTCGTGTGCAGAACCCCTCGGTCACGCTGGTGAGTGTGCTGTTCGATAATGGCAGCAGCCAGATAGTTTCGGTGACTTCAGGCGGTTTCTTGGTGGTCCAAGAGGGCGTGGCTGGTGCAACAACGGTCAATGGCCTGGATGCGCAGCAAAACGTCATCTTACCCAACATTACGCTTTCGCCCGCCGCCTGAGTGTGTACGACTTGCTTCCGAATTGAGGACGAATAACTATGAGTGATGCACTTGCAACGGATGTAATCTCGGTCGAGGAATTTCACCACGCCGCCGATGCGATTCTGTCGGAAATCGGCAAAGTGATCGTGGGGCAGGAAATGGTGGTGCGCCAGGTGTTGATGTGCGTGATCGCGGGCGGTCATGCGCTGTTGGAGGGCGTGCCTGGTTTGGGTAAGACCATGCTGATCCGCACGCTGGCGGATGTGCTGGAGCTGCAATTTTCGCGTATCCAGTTCACCCCGGACCTGATGCCCGCTGACATTATTGGCACGAACATCATGGAAGAAGGCGAAGACGGACGGCGTTATTTCCGCTTTGAGGCCGGACCCGTGTTTGCCAATCTGGTGCTGGCGGATGAGATCAACCGTGCCACACCGAAAACACAGTCGGCGCTACTGGAAGCGATGCAGGAAAAGACCGTCACAGTAGCGAATGAGCGTTATACCTTGCAGCCGCCGTTCTTCGTGCTGGCAACCCAGAACCCGCTGGAAATGGAGGGCACGTATCCGCTGCCCGAAGCGCAGCTTGACCGTTTCCTGTTTAAGGTGGATGTGCTGTTCCCCTCAGCGGATGATCTGGTCACGATTATGGCGCGCACGACCGGTGCGGTGATGCCCCAGGCGGGCAAAGCGGCGACTGGTGCGCAGATTATCGCGATGGGCGATCTCGTGCGTAAGGTTCCGATTGCCACGCACATTAGCGAGTACATTGCATCGCTCGTGATCGCCACGCATCCCGACGAGGTTCTCACGCCCGATAGTATGGTGAGCCAGTTTGTGCGCTACGGGGCCAGCCCGCGTGGAGCGCAGGCGATGGTACTCGGCGCGAAGGTGAATGCGTTGCTTGAGGGGCGCTACAATGTGGCGTTTGAAGATGTGCAGACCGTCGCACACGCGGCGCTGCGGCATCGTTTGTTGTTGAATTTTGAGGCACAGGCAGAAGACATCGCACCGGACGATATCATCACCGATCTGTTGGAGCGTGTACGAGTACCAGCAGGAGGATAACGCTTATGACATTGCACGATTTGCTGCCGCGCGTGTTGGTTGAACCCACGCCGGACCTGTTATGGCGCTTGCATCCACATTTGTTGGCGCTTGATACCCCGGAAGCTGAGTCCGCGCGCGAGGTGGCGCGGACATTTTATGCCTACCTGAGCTGCGTCAAGAGTAAGCTCACCGCCAAACAATATAGCACACTCGCGGCGGTGTTTGCGGCGGGCGCGGTGGGGGCGCTTGCGACGCAGGAGATGATCGAGGCGCTGCGCGATGATCCTGACAACGCGATCCGGCACTTGCTGGTCGGCGGGGTGGCACAGGGACTCGAAGTCCTCGCGACAATCCAGCACATCAAAGCGTGGGAGGCGGAATTCGTGTTCTCGCATGAGGATGTGGTCTGGGCTTTGTATGAGCATTTCTGGCGGCTCTCAGCCGAAACGCAGCCAGAGTTGGATGCGGCAGCGCGCCATGCGTTGATCGACTCGCTATTGGGAGTCGTGCGTAGTGCGGTGCTGGGCAGCGGCGCGCGTGTGGCGATGGTGATCAAGCTGTTCCAGGTGTTGCTGTTGATGCGCCTTGTGCCGTTGACGCAGCGGCTTGCGGCAGACGAGGCGAGTAAGTAAGCGACGATGAGCGACGCAGTTGCGATTCGGATGGAACAGCTCACCAAAGTCTTCGGGCGGCGCAAGAAGAAGCGTATTGTTGCGGTCAGCGATGTGTCCCTGGAAATCAAAACCGGGCAGGTGTATGGCTTCCTGGGACCCAACGGCGCGGGAAAAACGACCACCATCCGTATGTTGCTGGACTTGATCCGGCCCACCGTCGGTGAGGCGTTCATCTTCGGTAAACACGTTCGGCGTGAGCATGATGTACTGCGGCGCGTCGGCGCGATTGTCGAGGGTGCGGCGTTCTACAATTTCTTGACCGGACGCCGCAACCTGGAAGTGCTGGCGCGCACTGCCAACCAGTACGATCCGGCGCGCATCGATATGCTACTGGAGCAGGTTGGGCTGGCGCAACGTGCAGGCCAGCGAGTGAAGGGTTACTCCACTGGCATGAAGCAGCGGTTAGGCTTGGCGGCGGCACTGCTCACCGATCCCGATTTGCTGATTCTCGATGAGCCAACCAACGGTCTTGATCCCAGCGGGATGCACGAAATCCGCGAATTCATCCGTCGTCAGGTGGACGAGCACGGCAAGACGGTGTTTCTGTCGAGTCACCTGCTGGGCGAGGTCGAACAGGTTTGCGACCGGGTGGCGATCATCAACCTGGGCGAGATTGTGCGCGAAGGCGCGGTGCGCGATTTGCTGGCGGGCAAGAGTACGCTGCGTATCGAGGCGGCCCCGCTGGACAAAGCGGCGCAAGTGTTGAGCGCGCATTGGTCGGTTGCACAGAACACGCAGCATCTCATTGTTGACGCGCAGCGCAACGACGTGCCGCACGTCATTCGTCGTTTGGTGGAACAGGACGTCAACGTGTTTCACATTGCCAGCCAACGCCAGTCGCTTGAAGAATATTTTCTTGCGGTGGTGCAGGAGGAGACGGCAGCGCATGACTGAGCCGTCTCACAGCGCCCCGCCCCGCGCCGTTGACGTTGCGTCGGCGCTGAATCTGTTTCGTGCTGAGTGGATCAAGATCGGCGGCAACCGCTGGGTGGTGACTGGCTTGATCTGGATTTTCCCCATCACCGTCACAGCGTTTATTGCGATTACTGCGCTGCTGTTGACGTTGGACGCTGGTTTTCGGGATACGTTCACCGCCGAACCTTACCGTTGGACGGACATGGCGATTGGCGTGTGGAACGTGCCCAATAATCCGTTTTTGCGGATCATCCTGTTGGGCTTTGTCGCGACGGCATTCGCCGGGGAATATCAATGGGGTACCTGGAAAAATGCATTGCCCCGCAACGGGCGCACGGCGCTGATCCTCACCAAGTTTTTCACAGTCGGCGTGTATGTGCTGGTCGCGTTTGGGCTGACCTCGCTCATTCTGACGCTGGGTTGGGGCGTGCTGCTGCAAATCGCGGACGCGCCCTACGGCCCCAAGCTGACCAGCGATGTACTCACCGATTTCGTCCAGGATTACGCGGTGCAGGCGTCTACCTCTTTCACTACGACGATCATCTCGGCGGGTTATGCGGCGCTGGCGGGCATGATTACGCGCTCGATTCTGGGGAGCCTGCTCGTCAGTTTTATTCTGACGGCGCTTGAGATGGTTTCACTCGCTGCGTTCGCGTTGGCGGGTTGGTTGTTGAACCTGCCTGAACTGGTCGCGGCATATCGCTTTGTGCCCACGTATAACGTCTTGAATGTACTCGAATGGATTAACAACGGTCAGGCCAACACAATGACGATTTACGAGGGTGAGCCGGAGCAAGTCATACTGTCCGATTCGCTCGAATTTTCGCTGCTGATGCTGGCAGTGTGGGTGATTGGGTTGGTGACATTG
>CBEVZO010000150.1:0-7413 GCA_965554365.1 uncultured Anaerolineae bacterium | reverse complement strand
CGCAATGTAAAGGTCCACACCCGACCGTCCGCACTAACCGACCAATCAGTTGCCAACTCCGGCACAATATCCATCGTCACCGGATCCACGTTGGTCAGGCCCAGAAACAACTGCTCAATCGCTTCTATCGATCGCGCTCTGCTAGCCATCTGAGGATCAAGTGTAAACACTTCACCATTCCGAATGTTCATGTAAAAGGTGATAGGCTGGCTGGCCTGTGCGGCACGCGCCCCCATACTCGGACGCTGGCTCGCTTGAACCAATGCCCCCGGCATCAGGATCACGAGCAGCACTACACACACACCGAATGATAAACCATAACGACTTTGCCGGTTCATTACACACCTCGTTTATCCATCTCGCGCAGCCAACTGCGCCTCTTGATCGATGGTGTACCAATCATAGTGCAAGCCGCCAATGTAGCCGTCGTTCAGAAACGGGCCAGAATACCAGGGCTTTATCACCCGCACTGTGCCATTCATAAACAATGGAATCAACGGGACATCACCCTCCGGGCCAAAGAAACGTTCCTCAATGTCATAGTAGAGCGCAGCCCGCGCTAATGGATCACTTTCGGCACGCGCCTGATCGATCAAATCGTCGATCTCGTTGCAAGAACGCATAAAACTGACGATAGTGCTATCACACGACAGCAGATCACCTACAAAGTTGTTGGCATCCGGATAGTCAGGAATCCAAAACATTTGCCAGATGTCCGACCGTTGTTCCGGAGGGAGATTCCGATCCATATGTGCAAACAGGTCTGCCCAGTCGGAAGCAAGAGCAAGCGTGATCTGTGCTGGATCACAGCCCAAGACAGTGCTGAAGTTATGCACCAGATACTCGCCCCAACTTGCAACCCCCTGATGCACAACAATCTCGAATTCGGGAAACGCTTCACAGTTCGGATAGCCCGCCAGCGCCAATTGTTCGCGCGCATACACTGGATCAAAGCCAACACCTGGCTCGTCAATCAGCGGCGCGCCAAACATCCCCGGTGGAGTAAAATGCACCATAGGCATCCCAGGACTTAACCAGCCACCTGCAATGAGTTGATCCACAAAATTCTGGCGATCCACTGACGCGGCGAACGCGCGGCGCACATGCACATTGTCAAACGGCGGTTTGTCGTGCGTGAACCCGAAATAATGCACGGTATACTCATGGCGCACATGCCGTTGATCATCATAGTACGGATCGGTCAGCACGGTCTCCACCTCAGGCGTCGGCACAATGGTTACTTCGATCTGATGAGCCTCATACAGTGCAAAAGCGTCAACATAATTTGTCCGCAGAATAGTTATCACGCGCTCGATGTTGCCCGGTCCGTGCAGATCGGCAGGCAGGTACGGATTGCGCACCAGCACATAGCCAGTCGCTGGCACCAAGCTATCCAACAGAAATGCGCCGTTCGTCACGATTGTGTCAGGCTGAAACCATTCCTCACCATGAACTTCAATCACCTCAGGGGGCACAGGAGAGAACATCCACAACGGAGTCAGCATCAAGAAAAAACCGGAGGGTGATTCGAGTGTAATCTCCACTGTCGTATCATCCAACGCCCGCACTTCAATCAGATCGCGGTCAGCGTCCGTGAATAGCTCCGGCTTAATGCGCATCGCCGCTGTACAGCCCTTGATCACCCCGTTGATATTGTTATAGGTCGCCAGTCGGGGATCACAGAGCCGTTTAAGCGCGTATTCAACATCTGCCGCTGTAACCATCCGCAGTACCTCGGCTTCGCCGCGCGTCGGATGCCAACGCACCCAGGGCACATCATCACGCAGGAAAAACGTCCATACGCGCCCATCCTCACTGACCGTCCACTGTGTCGCAAGCTCCGGCACTATCGCATTCGTGACCGGATCAATGTCTGTCAGGCCCAAAAACATATTCTCGACCGCCACAGGCTGCACCATGCTAAGCTGTGGGTCGAAAGAGAAAACATCTTCGGTGTCCGTGATGTAGAGCGTCACCAGTTCGTCCTGACGCGCAATGCTCGTCGCCGGAAAAACCGAGAGGATGAAACAAATAAGCAGTAGAACGATCACTATGCGTCGTGTGGGTTTCATGTACAATCAAGCTCCTGTGTCATAGTTGAGGCAGTCTGAAACATGCTGTGATGAAAACCCGGCAAAGCAGATCATGCAACGCGTGTACAGTACACATGCGTACTGCGCACAGCTACAAAAGGCAGTGTGCCACATCGCAATCGATGCATAGAGTGAAAGAGACACGACGTTCTCCTCGTGCATCACGCTACGAGTTTCATGCAATGACAGAAGACATAATGAGAAACTCGCCCAAGAGGATTGGGAGATTATGTTTGTACTCGGGGTGAGGTATTGACATTATATGTGCAACCCTATGGGCTGCACAAGTCGATCAAGCCACGACCAAGACGTTCATATACAGCAGCGAAGCGCTATCTTATACAACGCTGCCAGCCTATTGCTCTACCGCGCCGGATTGTACCGTGAGCGTAATCATGTACAGCCCTGTACCATTTGCGAATCCCAGGATTGTATAATTACCTGTGGCGGGCAGCATTAACGGGCCGATTTCTTCTTCCGCAATCGCTCCCAAGTCAGGATCACATAGCACGAACAACATTTTGAAGCTATTGTCCACCAATTGAATAGTTTCCCCCGCCTGTCCTTCAAAAGTCCACATGATAATCTCACGGTCCTGAAAGTGACCGCTTTGGGTCATGTTGGGCACAAGGGTTCCTGCATCTCGCGCACCAGTGGGATCGCACTCGGGAGGAAGCGGTGGCGGCGTGTAGGTAAGCGTTGGTGTCGGCGAGACAATGGGCGTAACGGAGGGTGTCGGTGTATATGTAGGACGCGTCGCAGTGTTCGTTGGCGTGATAGTCTGATGCATATAGACTGGCGTTGCCTCAGGGATACGTGTGGTTAATGTAGGAAATAGGACTGGCGTAGGGGGTTTCCCGTCCGTGCATGGCGGCGAGACGTTATAGGTATTGCGCTCGGAGCAGGTTAACTCCCTGACCTGGTTGTATTGATAAACCCAAGCAATGATTTCCTCCGGCGTATCGTCAATGCGCCACCATATCATCGTGCTATCACGCGAGACAGACAACGCTGTGCGACCATCTGGGGCGAACACAGCTTCGTTCACTTGGTCCGTGTGACCGCGCAGTACACTCAAAATCGGCTTGAACTCAATCTCGGTCAGGTCCCACAAAATCAGTGTGGCATCACGAGAAGCGGATAGCGCGATGTTACCATTAGGGTGAAAAGCCACACTCGTAACCTCATCATCGTGTCCCCGGAAGGGACGCAGCAGATCGCCTGTAGCGACAGCCCACAACACAAGGGTGCTATCCCCCGATCCAGAAAGAAGTTGGCGTCCATCAGGGCTGAACGCAACCGCGCTCACATAGTTGTTGTGACCACCACGCAGCGTTCTCAATTGTGTGCCCGTGTTTAAGTCCCACAGAATGATCGTGCCATTGGATGACCCCGAAGCAGCCATAGTGCCATCCGGGCTAAACGCGACACTTTGTACTGGTCCACGATGTCCGCCCAACTGATACACAACCTGCCCTGTATTAATATCCCACAGGATTACATCTTGATCCTGACTCCCAGATAACACGTAATTGCTGTCAGGGCTAATCGTCACACAATTAACATAACTCGTATGGTGTTCAAGTTGCTGAAAGAGTGTCTTTGTGCGCACGTCCCAGATAATCACAAAGTTATCCCGTGCCCCGGATGCGATCCAATTTCCATTCGGACTGTAAGCCACACTCTGTACCTTCGCAGTATGCCCTTGCAATGCAAATTGGTGTATCCCAGTAGCAATTTCCCACACATCAAGCGCATTCGAACGGCTTGACGTGACGGCATATTGACCACCAGGATCAAAAGCAACACTCAGCAATTCTCCCGTAGTACTGCGTAATGTTCTTAATACCGCCCCACTGCCAATACGCCATAGCAGCACCATCGTATCGTTACCGGCTGATAACGCCGTGAGCTGCCGACCATCCTGGCTAGGATTGAATGCCACACTTCCCACTGGGGCATTATGCCCGCGCAGGGTATAAAGTTTAGTATGCGTTTCCAAATCCCACAGAATCACCAAACTATCTTCCGCGCCAGAGAGCGCATATTTTCCGTCCGGGCTAATCGCGACACTGAGAATGCGCGCTGAATGCTCGCCGGACAACGTGGCAACTGCGGTCCGAGTATTGATATCCCAGAGTATCATCGTTTGGTCGCCCGAACCCGATAAAGCATATTGCCCATCCATGGAGTACGCTACACTGTAAACGGAGTCTGTGTGCCCCTTAAATGTGTACAACAGTGTACCTGTATTGGCATCCCATAGCATCAGCGTTTTGTCCCACGAGCCGGATAATACAAACTGTCCATCTGAGCTAAAAGCCACACTGGTGACCGCATCAGTATGCCCCACAAAAGTGCGAAGCAGCGCGCCCGTTGCGACATCCCATAATTTGCATGTGTCATCTTGGGAACCCGATAACACCCACTGTCCATCCGGGCTAAAAGCCACACTGTCGACGGTCTGCGAGTGTCCGTCAAACTGTCGTAGCGGCTGACCGTCGCCTGAGAGATCAACCGACCATAACAATATGGCTCCATCTTGCAGGCCCGAAATCGCGTATCGGCCCAACGGGTCAAAGGCCACACTGGTCACTGTTTGCGATTGCCCCAACGCAAATTCCTGTGGTGCAACAGCCTGAGCATCAAGGTCCCACATGATCAGTTGGTTGTCGGATGCACCAGATAACGCATAATGCCCATCGGGGCTGTACGCCACGCTGTTAGCACGACTGGAATGCTCATCAAAACGGGCAATCAAACCCGGCAAATAGGCCACTTCAGTTAATCTGCGATGTGCAAAAATCGGAGGAGCGTCCATTTGGTTAGCGACCAATGCCAACGCCACCGCCAACTCTATCCGGTCATCTTCTACCGCCTGTTCAGCATAGGTAGTCCACAACAACGCCTGGCTCTCATCAGCGATTCGTAGTGCTTCCTGCTCACTTTTCTCAGCTTCCTCAGCCTGAAGGAATGCAAAAAACGAAAGACCAATCGCCACCGCCAAAAACACCGCCATGCCGGCGACCAATGCCCACAAGCGCTGCCGTGCCCGGCGTTCAAGCAAATCCTCGTGCGCCTTGCGTGCGCGTCGGGCTGAAATGCTGATGTCTAGATACTCGAATTCGTGTGGAGTCAACGCGATATCGGTTTCTGCGGCCCAAACCTCAAACTGCACTAACCGCCCCTCGCGCACCAAGAAGCCGGGGGCGCTATCGTGATCCAGCCATTCCTGGCAACTTGCAGCTAACTTGCGCTGGATGCGAATATCATCACGACTCTCGTCCAACCACTGCCGCAGGCTACTCCATTCACGGATCAAGGCTTCGTGCGCCACTTCCACCGTAGGTTCGCGCGTTGCGGGATCGCGGTCGCTTGTAAGCAGTCGCGATTTCCCGAACTCATCTAAGACCGCTTCGAGTTCATCATAGTCGTCGACAACAGAAGCGAGTTCTGTTTGGCGCGCGCGCCGACGCGTATCCTCAGTCCCTTCTCCTAGCGTCACCAAGCGTAAGAATACCTGCCGCGCGATGGTCTGCCGGTGCGGAGTCAACTGCCTGAAAACGGCCTCGGCACGCATAGCCAGTGCGCCCAACACACCGCCAATCTGGCGATACGCAGCCAATGTCATTACTTGACCCTCGCGCGCCTCAAACACTTCAGTCAGCGCATATTGCAGCATGGGTAGCGCCCCTGGTTCGTCGCGCACATCGGCAATGACGGCAGCCAGCAGTTCCGGCTCCAGTGCTGCACCTACACGGCGTGCAGGTTGCAGCACCGCCTGTTCCAACTCTGCGGACGAGAGCGCCAGTACGAATTCAGTGCGCTGCCGGATCAACTCGCCGAATTCGGGATATAGTAGCGGACGATCAGTGAAATCTGCGCGCAATGTCACAATCACTCGCACACGACTTTCGGGGTCCGACACCGCAGTAAGGATCAAATCCAGAAACTGAACACGCAATGTTTCACTAACATCCGCTGCGAACAATTCTTCAAATTGATCAACCACCAGCAATAAATCGCAATCATCGCCGGGCAAAATGTTCTCGGCGGCCCACAGCAATCCGCGCGGGTCGGCTTGCAGTTGTTCTAACAAACGTCCAGGGCGTCTTACTGCAACGCTCGCCAGCGCGTTCTCAAGCTGCTTCATCGGATCGCCACCAGGCATAAACTCCGAGATAAACCAGCCATCAGAATTTGGCAAAATACCCTGACGTAGCGCAGGCAACAGACCCGCTTTGACCGCACTGGATTTACCGCTGCCACTTGGCCCCACAACAGCGAGAAACCGCACATAAAGTTCCGGCTCAGCAAGACGTGCCAACAAACGTTCCACCAACGCGTCACGCCCAAAGAAATCCGCTGCATCTGCTTCCTCAAAGGGGCGCAGCCCTTTATAGGGATTGCGCAGCGACACAATCTCAGGCAACGGGGGCGTTGGCACAACCGTCAGCAGTTCTGGTTGGTCGGGATCACGCGGAGGGGCCGGTACAAACGTGGGGCTTCCGACATGATACGTCATCGCGTGACCTGATGCGGCTCTGCTGAACTCGACGGCTACCGTCAGCGCATTAGGCGTACGGTCGGCAGGGTCTTTCACGGTCGCGCGCTGGATGACATCATCTAACGCAGGCGGTAGATCAGGCCGGAGATCCAGAACTGACGGTAGAGGATCATGCATTTGTTTATGCAACACCTGGACTGTACCCAGACCGTCAGGGAAGGGATGTTCACCCGTGATCGCCTCGAACAAAATAATGCCCAGGGTGTAGACATCAACGGCGGGCGAAATGACAGGTTCAGGGGCCACTTGTTCAGGCGCTACATACCAGGGATCACCCACAAAATGACCTTCGGCTGTGATACCGCGCTCAACGCTGACTGATTTCGCAATACCAAAGTCGGCCAATAAAGCATTATCGTCATCATCCAACAAGATGTTGTCAGGTTTCAAATCGCGATGGATCACATTGTTACGGTGCGCGACTGTCAGTGCTTTGGCAACCTGATCGACCAAACGCACCACGTCATCCAGTGACAACGGGCCACGTTGCAATCGAGAACCCAAGCTGCCGCCACGCAGATAGCGCATCACCCAAAATGCCCCATCAGGCTCGCGCCAATAGTCGTAGAGGGGCACGATAAACGAATGTTCCAGGCGGCGATAATCTGGGCTTCGGCCTCGAAGCGACGGATGAAATCAGGATGATTAGCATACTTGGGCAGAATGACTTTGATGGCTACTTCACGTTCAATCGCACCGATCTGCTGATGCGCGCGATAGACTGCGCCGAATCCACCGCGACCGATATGCTCG
>CBEVZO010000149.1:0-7463 GCA_965554365.1 uncultured Anaerolineae bacterium | reverse complement strand
GTCTGGCGACTCAACGTGCATGGGATGTCGGGCGGGGATGCGGTGAGCCAGTCGCGCAGCAGCAGACTCCCTTCGCGCGACATACACGTATCCAGCAGGCGGTGCAGCGCGCGTTCGCCCACCAGATCGAGATCAAGCTCGGTAGGATAGTCGGTGCGCGGCGTGTTGAATAGCGTGGGCGGAAGCTGTGCCCAGTCAAGTGTTGTACGGGCGCGGTGACTGCGTTTGAGTGCCAGATAAACCGTGTGGCGTTGGATACTGTGCAGCAGGCGGCGGTGTACATAGGCTACCATGCCGAACACGACCAGCGTCACTCCGAAGCACAGAAATGCCAGCCCTAACTGTCCAGTGAACGTTACCCCGGCGCTGAACAACGATCCGCCCGCGAACGTGCCCAGGCGCAGCCATGAAAAACGGTTGCTCCGGTGCTGCATATCCGCAAGACGATCTTCGAGACGTGTGATCTGCCATTCCAATGCGCGTAAACGAGACGGCTTCCGCTTCAAGTGTCTTACTCCGATCCAGTCATGAATAGCCCGCACCAGTATAAGAACCGCCGCACGTGCTGTCTAGCGCTGTGGCAGTTTCTCATGCGATGCTCAGGTATAGTGTTACTAAGCGGTAAAGATACGGGCAAGAAATAGAAAAAATGTGCTAAATCATGGCGGTTTACGCGCTTGGAGCGTAGACAATGGTTCACGATATGCTGTATAGTGAACATGCGGGTATTTGGGGTGTTTTTCTTCACAGTATAAGCAGCAGCATATTTTAATTTGAGAAACCGTTGTTGGTATGGATTGATTCAGGGATTCTGTATTTCCACTCATAGGTAGCGTAGATGAATCCACAGGAGTTATTTCGTATTGTAACCGAGTTGATCCGGGCCGCGTGTGCCAGGGGTGATCTCGAATGGAGCGTGTTGGCCGAATGGGAACGGCAGTGGAATAACTGCCAGCAGAAATTGCCCGATCTTGAAAAGGCCGTCATCAAGTTGCAGGAGAAGCTGAAGCTGTCGTTGGAGCCGCCGCTGCAATATGCGGTCTTTCTAGGGCCAGCGCCGGGGACGGAGCGCGAAGTGATTGTTGGGACTGGTACAGCGCGTTTGGAAGTCCATCTCACCGATGAGGTTGACGCAGGACCGCACGACATCGCGCCCGGTCAGCAGGTGGTACTCAACAGCGAACACAACGTCGTCGCGGTGCGTGGGCCGTATACCGGCGGAGAGACGGCGGAGGTGGTCAATATCCTGAAACCGGATCACGCCGCCGAAGTGCTGGAAGTGCTGCACGGCACGCCCGAAGCCCCGTTGACGCTGCGTGTGCGCTGGCGCGAAGGCGAGGAGATCGAGGTAGATTGCGGAACAGCCCTGGCAGGCTACACGATCCGGCGCGGGGATATTGTGGGGCTTGCTCCCGATGCCGGGGTCGCGATCAACAAGGTGCGTCCGCGTCTGCATGTGCGTTCTGGGGGTCAGGAGGGGATCGTCGTGGAGATCAGCGACGAACTCTTTGAGCAGGGCGTGCAGATCGGCGATATCGTGCGTGTGGATGGCACATTGAAGCTGGCGTTCGAGAAGCTGCCGTCGTATGAAACCGGCGGTTTGACGCTGGAAGATATCCCCGATGTGAGCTATGAGGACATTGGCGGGCTGGAAGGGCAGATTGAGCAGGTCTACGATGCGATTGAACTGCCCTATCTCTACCGTGCGCAGTTTGAAGCTTACCAACTCAGCCGGCCTAAGGGTCTGCTGCTGTATGGACCGCCGGGCTGCGGCAAGACCATGATTGCTAAAGCAGTCGCGAACAACCTGACGCGCGCTATTCGTGAGCATCTACACGGGCTGGAACGGCGCATTGTGCTGTACAAGCGCGTGCTTGCCAGCGATCACGCGGATGAGGCGTTATTGGATGAAGTATGTGCATTGGCCGCGAATCCCGAAGACGCCGAGGCGATTACGACGCTTGAAGATGCCGCCCGCTATCTTGCGGAGTCGCTGCAACATCACCGTGTGAGTCTGGATACGCTGGACAAGGAACTGCAAACGATCCGCACAGTGCTGTCCACGCGCGACGGTGTGCGCGGGTTCTTCCTGAACATCAAAGGGCCGGAACTGCTAGACAAGTACGTGGGCGAAACGGAGCATCGCATCCGCAAGATTTTCGAGGAGGCGCGGCGCTACGCGACGTTTTATACGCCGGTGGTCATCTTCTTCGATGAGATGGAGTCGATGTTCCGGGCACGCGGGTCGGGACGCTCGTCGGATGTGGAAACGACGATTGTGCCGCAGTTCCTCGCGGAACTGGATGGCGTGGAAGCATCCGAGAACCTGATCATCATTGGCGCGAGCAACCGTGCGGAACTGATCGACACAGCGATCATGCGTCCGGGCCGCTTGGATATCAAGATTAAGGTGGACCGTCCAACGCGTGAAGCGGCGCTGGATATCTTCGCGCTGTATATGCAGCCTACGTTGCCGCTGAGTGTCGATGGGGTCACGTTGGAAACGGACGCGTTGGAAGGCTTGGGCAAGATCGTGTTCCGCACGGCGTACCGGTTCCCGGAAGACGGGGATGTAGCGCGTGACACGTTGGGTGAATTGGAACCACTGGCGCGTGAATTGCCCGATGGCTGCGATTTCCGGTTGGCGTGCGCGATGTCGGCTGACGATGTCGCGGAGTTAGCGACATGGCCTCCGCGCAGCACAATCCGCGAGGTGCTGGCGACGTTGGACGAAACGAGTGCGTTAGCGCAGGCGTTGCGGCGCTTTAAGCGCACAGTGGAAGTCGGGCATGTCGTGAAGTGTCTGAGCGCGCTGCACGCCCGACTGGATGGTGATCCGGCGATACCGACATTGGTTGAGGAGCAGATACGTCAGGAGTGGTTGGCCGAGGCGCTGGTTTTTGAGATGATCGCGATGCTTTACAGCCCTTCCAGTCTGATGCACGTTCTGACGACGGCGGGCAATCGCTACACGTTCTACATCAAAGATTTCATGAGCGGCGCGGTGATCGCCAATATTGTCACGCGCGCTAAAAAGAGCGCGGTCAAGCGTGTGGTGCTTGGGCAGGAAGACACCGTGCAGGGCATCTGCCTCGATGATCTGCGCTCCGCGATCCGCAGTGAGTTCGAGGAGGGCAAGGATCAACTGGCGCAGAACAAACTCTCCAGCGAGATGGGCCTGAACGAACAGTTGAAGTTTGTCGAGTTGGTGCTGCAAACCGGGCAGCTTGATCCCTGGAACGAGGAAAAACTCCGACCGTATGTGGCGTATGCAAATGTGTAATGGGTTGTGTGTTGAGTTGGACGTTGGAAGAATAAGGGGCTAAACAGGATGAGTATTCCGAAAGCAGTAGGGATTGAAACCGAATATGGCATTTTTGTGTGGGGTGCGCCGGAGTTTAACCCGTTTCATCCTTCGCGGTTGATGCTGAACGCGTATCAAATGATCGGCGGCCCGTCGATCCCGATGGGACTATATTACAACGTGCAGACCGGCAGCGTCGTCGTACAACAGCCGCAAACAGTGAAAATGGCGGCTGACAGCGCCGGTGAGCAGGCGCTCCGTGATGCGATTGATGCGGCAGTTGATTTTGGAGAGGAAGAAATCGTCGAACTGGACGAAGTGGGCACCACGTCTACCGCGACCGTCCTCTACGGGCTGGGTAGTCTGATGCTGGCAAACGGCGCACGTTATTACATCGATCACGCGCACCCGGAGTATTGCACGCCGGAAACGCTGTCTCCGCGTTTGGTGGTGGCAGCGGACAAGGCCGGAGAGCGGATCGTTGCGCGTTGCATGGTAGCCGTGAATACTAACGGAATGCTGCCGGAAGGCCAGCGCGTCGCGATCTACAAGAATAACTCAGACCAGAAGGGCAACAGCTACGGCTGCCACGAGAATTACCTGCTCAGCATGGCGTTGTTTGAGGATTTGCTCAAGCTGCGCTCGCACCTGATTTTCCGCTATCTGCTGCCGTTCCTGGTCACGCGCACGGTGTTCACTGGTGCGGGCAAGGTAGGCTCTGAGAATCACACCGCACCGGCGACGTTCCAGCTTGCGCAGCGCGCAGATTTCTTTGAGATGCTGATCGGGCTGCAAACAACCTACCGCCGCCCGCTGTTCAACACGCGCGACGAAGCGCACACCGACTCCGGTACGTTCCGCCGCCTGCACGTGATTCTGGGCGATGCGAACATGGCAGAACTTGCGACGTATCTCAAGGTCGGCACGACGCAACTGCTGCTGCACATGATCGAGGACGATTTTCTGAAAACCGATCTCACGCTCAAAGACCCGCTGGCGGCATTCAAGCAAGTGTCGCGCGATCTGACGTTCCGCGCGCCGCTGGAACTCGAAAACGGGCAGCAGATGACGGCAGTTGAGGTGCAGGAAGTGTATCTCGATCTGGCAGAGAAATATCTGGAGGAGCGCGGCGGCACAGATGAGCAGTGGGCGGTGTGGGAAGCCTGGGCTGAGGTGATCGACACGCTGCAAACCGATAATCGTCAGGCGCTCACGCGCAAACTGGATTGGGCGATCAAGAAGCAAGTGCTGGATCGTTACGTGGCGTCGCAGGGCACGACCTGGGAAGACGTGGCGCAGTGGCAGCCTGTGATCGAGAAAGCGGTGAAAGTCGGTACGCCGCAACTGGCGACGGCGCTGGTGGAAAATGCTGGGCTGCCGCTCGCAGAGTATGAGAAGCAGCGCGAGGTGTATTTCACGCTGCGGCGGTTGGACCTGGAATATCACGACGTGCATTATGCAGGAGCCAACGCGGGCTTGTTCTACCGTCTGCAAAATGGCGGGCATGTGGAGCGCCTGCTCACTGAGGAGGAAGTCGAAGCGCGCATTCAAGAGCCGCCGCCCGATACGCGCGCCTGGTTGCGCGGCAAGGTGGTCGAGAAATTCTCGGCGCACATCATCGGCGCGGATTGGAGTTATCTGCGGTTGCGCTATGCTGGTACGAACGCCAACACGATCTACCAGTTGGAATTCCCGAATCCGCTGCTGGGCACACAGCAAGATCTCGCGGATGTGTGGGATCAGTTGACCACACCGGAGGAGATGTTCGCTCACTTCCTCACCGGCTGAGGCAGTTTGAGGGCGCGTCAATCAATGCACACTTGGGGCATGTGGGGATTCGTACCAAATCTTAACGCTTTTGACCCCTTATGACCCTTACCAAGCCTTCAGCAATATGTTATATTGTTTAATGTGGGGTAAAGCTCAGGGGCAGTAGATACCACTGGATAGATGGGGCGAAAATATCCGGCGGGAGTATCCGTTTTCCGAGTCCCCCCTGAATCTAGGTGTTTGACGACGACGTATTTCCTCTATACTCGATAGTATCCCGCGCCAGCGCACACTATGGCGGCGTTGGGTAGACCGGTTTTTCGCTTCTGTCAGAATGAGTGTGTAAAGGAATAACACAATGGCAAACGATAGGCAGCAGGTACGCACAGAACGAACCCGGCGCAGCCGTCGCAATCGCAACGGTGAGCAAGAGACTGCTCAAGTCACCGGGCAGGCCTTTGAACAATCGCAAGCGCAGTTTGAGGAGATCGACACCATCATCAACGATATTGTCACGCCGTCGGACGCGGAAGACAGCGTGGTGATGGGTGCGGATGAGGCGCACGGCGTCCGCACGATCTCCAGTGAAGATCTGGTACGCAATTTCCGCCAACAGGGCGGCGAGTAATCCTCCCTGAGTCGCGCTGAGTTGGCGCTGCGTGTGGAGCAACGTGTGAATGCTCTCAGGCGGCGGGTGTGCCTGCCACAAACACCCGCGTTTTTGACACATCCAACAGGACACAGCGGATGGCATTGAAAGAACGCGTTCACAGCCTGGAAACCGAATACGCGGTCAGCTATGTGGCGGATCGCGGACGTAAGCCCAATGCGGGCAGCATCGTGGACGCCCTCAAGCGGGCGCTGGCGCAGAGTCATGGATTGGCGACGACCGAGTACATCGTTAATGGGGCCAAGCTGTATCATGATGTCGGCCACGCGGAATGGGCACAGCCGGAATGTCGCAATGCCCGCGAATTGGCGGCCTATGATAAGGCGGCGGATCACCAGTTTATTCACACGGTCGTGCCGCGCGCCGACAGGGTGTTTGCGCGTGAAGGTGGGCAGGGGCGTCTGATCGTCGCCAAAAACAACGCTGATCCGTATGGTAACACCTACGGGTGTCATGAAAATTACCAGATGCAGCGCGATGCGGATTTGCTGCATTCACGCGATTTTTTACGCTATGTCGCGCAGTGCTTGATTCCATTTCTGGTATCGCGGCAATTGTTAGCGGGATCGGGGCATCTGGTTGTTGAACGCGGGCGACGCGGTCAGCAGATTGAGTACCATCTGTCGCAGCGTTCCTCGTTCATCGAGACGGTAGTATCGCATGACACCACGAAGGCGCGGCCTATTTTCAACACTGGGCGTGAGCGCGAATCCTTTGCGACGGGCCAGCACCGCCGTCTGCACCAGGTGTTGGGCGACGCTAATCTTTCGGGCTGGGCGACGTATATCAAGTCCGGGACGACCGGGTTGGTGCTGCGCCTGATTGAGGATTTATTTATCGATCATGTGCCCGCGCTCCAAGACCCAGTCGCGGCATTGCATACCATTAACCGCGATATCACGGGCGCGGCGACAGTGTTGCTGCAAGATGGGCGCGCGGTGACGGCGTTGGACCTCCAGTGGATGTATTACGATCTGGTGGATCAATATCTCGATGTGTTTGGCGCGCTGGATTACGACGAACGGTTGATGGAAACCTGGGGCGCGGCGCTGGAAGATTATGAGCAGGGACACATGCACCTGCGTGATCGCGCGGATTGGGCGATCAAGAAGCACATGCTGGACACTTTTTTGCAAGCGCAGGGGTACACATTCGCTGAGTTTCCGGGCAATGATCGGGCTGTACTCACTGAGTTGCAGGGGATGAACTTGCGCTATCACGAGTTAAGCCCTGAGGGGTTGTACACGCGTGCTTACCCGGTGGATACTCTCGTTGCGCGCGAGGAAATCCAGTACGCGCAGGAGTATCCGCCGCCCTTCACCCGCGCGCGGATTCGGGGCAATGCGATTCGCCTGGGGCGCGAGTGTGCGCTGAAAGTTCATGCGGGTCCCTGGACTGAGACAAGCATTGAGGGTGAGCGCATCTATGTTGAGGCTCCGCTGGAATACGATCATCGCGAGTTGATGCGGTGGGACCGTCCCTGGGAACGTTTAGAGGAGCTGTTGGCCGAAGCGCCGAACGACAAGCGACTGTATTACAAGTTGGGGCGCAGCTATTTCTATACGGGCCAATATCACAAGGCGCGTGAAGCGTTTCAGACGGCAGTGGGTCAGGAACCGGCTAATGCGGCATGGATGCAGGCGCTCGCGCGGACGCTTGCGCATCTGGGACAGTATGACGGGGCGTTGAAGTGGTTCGAGAAACATATCCAACGCACCG
>CBEVZO010000148.1:0-7492 GCA_965554365.1 uncultured Anaerolineae bacterium | reverse complement strand
ATGCGCCGCGTGGTTGGCCCGGAGATGGGGGTCAAAGCGTCAGGTGGTGTGCGTACTTATGCTGACCTGCAAGCGATGGTGGCCGCAGGCGCAACCCGTATCGGGGCGAGCGCGGGTGTGCGTATTGTGCAAGAAGCGTTGGGCGAAGCGGCTGATACTGCTGCGCCGGATGGATATTAAACCTATTTTTAGATTTAGCTAGCACTGAGAGATTGACTTGTGTCTGAGTTGCGTTCTGCTGCGGAGTCGGCGGCACTCCCTGGTGAGCATCATGCTGCGCCTGTGATGCGTAGGCTGTTGGCGCTGTTGCTGGTGGTCGCGCTGCTGGCGATTGTCGCGCGTGTGATCCCCCATCCGCGCACCATCGATGATGCGTACATCACTTTCCGTTACAGTCGCAATCTTGTGGACAGGGAAGGCTTTGTCTACAATCCTGATACACGAACACTAGGGACCACTACGCCGTTATACACGCTGTTCATGGCGGCGATCAGTTTTGTGACCGGCAGCGAACAATACCCCTGGTTTGCGCTGTACACCAATGCGCTGGCGGATGCGGGCACGGCGATGCTGCTGGCGTGGCTCGCGTACCGGCTGTCAGGACGCTTGGTGCTGGCGGCGATCAGCGGTGTGGTATGGGCTGTGAATCCCCTGAGTGTGACGTTCGCTATAGGCGGGATGGAAACCAGTCTCAGCGTGTTTTGGGCTGTGGCGGCGATGTCATGTTATGTCGCGCAGCGCGAGCGTTGGATGGCAGCCTGTGCGGCGTTGGCACTGCTGACGCGCATTGATACGTTGATCTGGGTCGGTTTGCTGTTGCTGCACCAACTGGTGATGCGGTGGGTTGCCACGCGTGACGCAGGTTTCCCGCGCGACATGCGCACGCTGCGGCGGCGTGTGCCCTGGCAAAGTTGGTTGGTGTTTGGATTGGTGCTGTTGCCCTGGTATGCGTTTAGCGCCGCTTACTTTGGCACGCTGCTGTCGAATTCGCTCAGTGCGAAAACCGCCGCGTATGTCATTAAATCTCCTCAGGCGTTGGAACGTTTGGTGCAGGTGATCGCTACGCCGTTCATGGAGCATCACGCGTTGGGGTTCATCGGGTTTGTGTTCGGATTGGTGGTGTATCCTGCGTTGGCGATGATTGGGGCACGCTACAGCACACGGCGCGAGCCGCGTTTACTGCCTTATCTCGTCTATCCCTGGTTTTACATTGCCGTATTCGGTATCATGAATCCGCTGATGTTCCGCTGGTACGTGGTGCCGATTTTGCCCGCGTATCTGCTCGCGGTGTTATTGGGCATTTGGGCGTTGGTGAGCAGTGCCGCAGAACGTGCGGAGCGCAGTGGGGCGTTGCTGCCCACTGTGCTGGGTGTGATCGGCACGCTGGCGGTGGTGTTCACACTCAGCGGCTGGGAGCTTGCCCCGGATCATGGCCCTGATTATCCGGCCCCTAAAGCCGCGTGGCACGACATCGAGTTAAACTACCAATCGGTGGGCGAATTGCTGCGTGACGAGTATCATGTAACGGAAGACACGTTGATTGCGATTGGGGATATCGGAGCCGTAGGGTATTTCAGCCACGCGCGGATATTGGATACGGTCGGGTTGGTTACGCCAGAGCTTTCCGATTATTATCCGGTAGATGAGGCGCTGCTGGCGGAAAAGTCGAATTACGCTGTGCCGCCGGACATCATCTTCGATTATGCGCCGGAGTATGTGGTGCTGATGGAGAGCTATATCCGTGAGGGCCTCGCCAAAATGCCGGAATTTGAGGCATTGTATGTGCAAATAGTGACGATTCCCACAGACTATCACGGCACGGGGATGTTGGTGTTCCAGCGGCGCGATCTGGCCGGCAATCCAAATAGCGCACCCGGTGAGTAGACGGTTAAATGAAGCGCAGATAGAATATCTTTAAATACGAGTTTAAAACGTGATTGAATTCACCACGTTAGACAGAGCCGATAAGTGTTCCAATGTGCGTTTTGCACTTGCGCTGTGAATGATGACGCGCCAGCGCAGTCAAGGGAAAACTGATGACGACTTTATCGCTTGACAGAAAAAAGAAGAAACACATCGACACAACCGAGCAAGCATTGATTGTGGGTAAGCGCCGCCGCCAACTGCGTGAGGCAATCACCGGCTATCTGCTGGTGCTTCCGGCAACGATGGCGACGTTCATCTTTGGGTTGTGGCCGGTGATCGCCGGGCTTTACGAGAGTGTAAAATCCGGGTCGCCGATTACCAACAAGTACGTGGGTTTGAATAATTACGTCCGACAGTTGGGCAGCCTGACTTATATCATCTTGTTTGGACTATGCCTGATCCTGCTTTATGCCTCCTACCGATCGTGGTGCGGCGCGATACGTCGGCGTCAGGAGTTAGGCGGCGTGTTGTGGTACTACGTGCCGCCGGGTTTGATCACAGGCGCGGCAATAATTGCTTTTGCCTTCATCGTCGTCACCAGAATCGATGGGTATCTATGGTTCCCGGTGCTCTTGTTGACAGTGGCTCTCGCGGGATTTTACACTGCGGATCATGTGCAGCAAGCGCGTGCGGAGTGGAACCTGGTCGCGATTGGTGCGACATGGGGCATTTTGCTCGCGATTGGTGTAGTGTGGCTCGGCGGTCCTGCGCTCATTGATGAACTGGGATTAGGTATCCTGGGCTGGATTGTGTTGCTGGCGGCGCTGGGCGGACTGGGTTATCTGGCCCTGCCGCGCTTGAGCGAAATCACGACTGGCCGCTATATCAGCGCGATCACGATGATGAGTACGTTTATGCTGCTGGCTGTGCTGTTCGGACGTTACACCATCGGTCAGATGGAAAAAAATGTCGAAGAAGCGCAGGATATTGCGACGCTGATCTTTAACCAGCATGTATTGCATGGCACAGTCGATGTCATGGATGACGATACTCGCGTAAGTAACCTGTCGTTTGAAGCGGGACAGGTGATGGTCGAGGTCAGGGTTGGCGCTGAGACGATCACCGCGCCGCTGGCTCCGAGCGTGTATGATGAACTCTCGGTAGAAAGAATCACGCGGCTGGAAGCGGCATTTGTCAATGGTCATAAAGTGCAGGTGGTGCTGCCCGACGGCACAATCGCGGAGGGGCAGCTCACAGGTATCGTGCAGGGTGAGCAGTTGGCGGTAGAGTTTGCCACCGACGGCGCGCAGACTGTGCGCGAGATTGACATCTACTCCGCGCTGGATGTGGGCGAGGCGGTGGTGCAGAGCGATGGTTACACCGAGCCGCTGCGCAAGCAAATTCTTGCTACGTTAGGGGTATTCATCGGTATCGCTACCGTGTATGTTATGTCGTGGGTGCGGCGGCACACGGATGATGAGGAACATTTCCACCTCTACCGCTGGCTGCATTATGGACGTGTGTTGCTGGCGTTGGCGGTGTTGATCTTGTTGTTTTATCTCGTTGGCTCGATGAAACTCAGCCAGCAAGCCGCTGACGGGATGGGCGCGTTGAGCCCGGACCAGTTCAAGCGCGCGTATGAGTACGCGACCGGTGAAGCGCCGCGTCCGACGCTACGTCCAGAAACGCTCAAATCGCAGTTGCTTTATTGGCCGCAGGTGTTCTCGATCATGGTGGGGGCGTTCCTGATTGGTGTGGCCTACCAGGTGTGGCAGAGCGCCCAGCGCCGCGAGACCCCGTTGGGCTTTGGTGGCGTTATATTTCTTGCAGTGGCGATGATGGTCGGCGGGTGGCTGTTGATCAGCGAAATTCCGCAGGCGATGTCGTTGGGTGGACGCGAAACTGAAGAAGCCTTCGACGCGCTGACCCGCACGGCGATGTATTCCGTTGGTACAGTGCCGGTCCAGTTGGCGCTGGGGTTGGCGCTGGCGTATATGCTGTTCTCGGAGATCACCTGGGGCAAATCGCTGTACCGCGTGATCTACTTCATGCCCTATATCGCCCCTAGTGTTGCGACATCGACGGTGTTCCTGGTCATTTTCCGGCCTTTCCCGACAGGCCTTGCTAACCGTGCGTTGAGTGTGTTCGGGATTGAGTCGCTGAACTGGCTCAAGGAGCCGCAGGGTGTAATTCGTATTTTTTACGAGCAGTTCTTGGGCGGCAACCCGGTGCATATTCCTGAAGCGCTGGCAGGGCCAAGTCTGGCACTGACCACGGTGATCCTGTACAACATCTGGGTGTTTGCGGGTTATAATGCGGTGGTGTTCCTGGCCGGGTTGGGCGCGATTCCAGGGGAATTGTACGAGGCCGCCGAAGTTGATGGTGCGGGGCGCTGGTCGCGGTTCCGCAACATTACGCTGCCGCTGCTGTCTCCGACCACGTTTTTCCTCTCGATGTTGTCGATCATCGGCACGTTCAAGGCGTTCTCGCATATCTATGTGCTGCGCGGACAGGCCACAGGCAAAGAGATCGACACCCTGAGCGTGCATATCTTCAACACGTTGTATTCGGCGAATGATCCCGGCTTTGCTGCCGCGTTGGCGTTCGCGTTGTTTGGGGTAATCCTGATCTTGACATTGGTGCAGAACCGTCTGGCAAGGGAGCAGGTGTTCTATGGCTAGTTCGACGAATGCGGCCTCTGTGTCGCAAACCAGTACCGATGCCGTGTCGCTTGCGCCGCCGCCGTATCGCAAGGGACTCAACATCAATGTGTTTCGCATTGTGGTGTATATCCTGCTGACGTTGGGCGCGGTTCTGTTCATCATGCCGTTTTTGTGGATGATCAGTACCTCGCTGCAAAAACAGGGGAGTATCTCGCGCGGGTTGATGATTCCTGAACAGCGGTTTCTGGCGGTGTATGCCATTGATGAGCGCGACATGGATCGCGCGCTTCAAGACTATCTGGACGCGGGCGAGACACCGGAATATTTGCAAGATGTGCGTTCGCAGATCGAAGACAGCCGGCTCAAGCGCAGTATCACGTTGGATGAATACATGCGCACGCAGCGTTTGGGATTTGCGTCGTTCAATATTGACATTGGGTTGTTAGGCATCCACAAGCTGTACATTGTCAAGGGCGGCGCGGCGCACTATGTTGAAGCCTGGGACGAATCGAATTTCTCAAAATACTTCTTCAACAGTGTCAAGGTCGCGGTCATCACCATCATCGCACAAACGGTGTCGTCGATCATGGCGGCGTATGCGTTTGCGCGCGTCCGGTTCCCTGGTAGCAACTTCCTGTTCAGCATCTTCCTGGCGACGATTTTTATTCCCACAATGGTCGTCTTGATCCCCAACCGCAACACGGTCAAAGAAATAGACATCTTTTTCGGCGAGGATTTCCCGCAGAAACAAGATGACTGGGGGATCACGGACGCGCGTGAAGCCATCGGTAACCCAATCGATGACGCGCTGGAAGCGCTGGGGATTGACGGATTCCTGGGCATTGGGTCGCTATTCAAGGTCGATGGTCCGATCGTGTGGGCCTGGATGGATAGCTGGCCTGCACTTGTGTTCCCTTTCCTCGCCAGTACATTTAGTATCTTCCTGCTGCGGCAGTTCTTCATGCAGATTCCCGTAGATTTGTGGGATGCGGCGCGCATCGATGGGGCCGGACATCTCCGGTTCTTGTTCCAGGTGGTTGTGCCGATCTCACGTGCTGCGATTGTGACTACGGTCATCTTCACGTTCATTGGAACCTGGAACGCGCTGGAATGGCCGCTGCTGGTGACGTTCACGGATAACTGGCGACCCATTTCGTATGGGCTGTTCGCATTCACGACCGAAGCGGGCGCAAATGTGAATTTGCTCATGGCTGGCTCGGTGATCACGCTCATTCCTGTGCTGATCATCTACTTGATCGCGCAAAAGCAGTTCACCGAGGGCATCGCGACCACCGGGTTGAAGGGCTAACATGCCGCGTTTGCCGGTGGCACGCTGAAGCAATAGCATATAAGGGGCGATCTGTGCCGGGCATAGGTCGCCTCTGTTTTTCGCCGGATTGAGATCGGATTTGTACAATGGGTGGGCAGTTTTCGTTAGCTACGGTTTACGACATCGATCCTTTATGACTATCTGGCAAACCATACGACTGAGTGGTGTAGCGATTGGGTTGAATCTGGTGCTGGCTATGCCGCTGCTGATTTCTTCGCCACACGTGGCCTTTTCCGCGCCAGTTGATCCCGCGCCTTGTGGGGTTGTAGACGACTTCGACTGGCCGTTGTCCGACATGGGCATCAATCGCACCGATTTTGGGATATACCGTGCTCAGTTCGGCGGATTGCATACGGGCATGGATGTGGCGTTTGAGCGCCTCGGCGAACCAGTGCAGGCGGCGGCGCGCGGTATTGTGACCTACAGCGATCCTGGTGGGTGGGATACCGAAAAGGGTGTGGTAGTGATTCAGCACACCATGCCGGATGGGTCGCTGGTTAATACGCTCTATGGACACATGGAAGAACTCAATGGGTATATGTTTCCATTGATGAACGACTGTGTGGAACAGGGCGATGTTGTAGGGGCGATTGGGTTTCCCTCACGCGGACGACCTCATCTCCATTACGAGATTCGCACACGTTACCGGCACGAAGGCGGACCGGGTTATACAGATGTTAATCCGTTGGAGTTAGGCTGGCTGCACCCGGCGGATTTTACGATGCTGGCGCGTGTATGGGTGCTGCCTGTGTATCAGGCGCACTTCATGCTGGTGGAACGAGCTACACTGCCCCCGCTGCTGCTCACAGACGGAACTTACGTGATCGCGCACAGCGGTCAGTTGGTAAACCTGACGCCACAGGGCGATCCGATCTGGCGTTTTGACACACTCGGTAGTGTGACCGGGATGCTAGCGCTTCCCGATGGGCGCGTGCTGGCGATAAACTCCGCCGGGCAGATGGTGGTGCTGCAAGGGGGCGGTTTCAGTGCGTTGTGGGAACTACCTGAACCACCGGCACAAACGCCGCCGCTGTTGTTTGGCGGACAGGTAGTGGTGGGCGTGTCAGGGGGTGTGGTGCTGGCGTTCAGCCCAGATGGAACGCTGCAATGGCAAACGCCGCCGTTAGATACGCGTATCACGCGCTGGGCGTTGAATGGAGACTATCTTGCGTTGGCGACGGATACGGACGAACTGGTGATCGTGGATACCAGTGGCGCGATTGTGTACCGCGCCACTTATCCGGGACAGCCGGTTCCCTTCGCTGCACCGGACGGCGGATTCACGATCTTGAGTGGCGAGTCGGTTTTTGCGCTGGATCAGGCTTTTAATGCCGCGCGGGTTGCCAACACGGAACTCAACTTCTTGCCGGAAGCCGAACTGTTACATAGTCCTGATGGGTTGCTTGTGGTATATCCGGGAGAGGGGCGCACGCTTTATGCGTATGCTCCGACGGGCGAACTGGTTTGGCTAGCATTCATGCCGGGGAGTCACCTGCGCGCGCCGTTGCTCGGCGTGGGCGGCGGGACGTTGATCTATGCGCTGACGTTTGATGGACAGTTGTTGGTGTATGATGCGCGGGATGGACGGCTGGTGCAGCAGGAGGCGCTGTACAACGGCGGTGTGGATGGTACA
>CBEVZO010000147.1:0-7495 GCA_965554365.1 uncultured Anaerolineae bacterium | reverse complement strand
GTGGTTTGTCCCCGCCCCGCGTTATGTCTTCCGGTCCGTGAACGAACGGTATCACCTTACCAGCGGAACCGTATGCGATGTCGGGTGCGCCTATGGAGCGAACCTCCCCTACTGTCCGCCCGGCTCCTACGGCATCGACATCGAGCAATATGAAGTAGCCTTCGCCCAAAGCATCGGACTAACCGTATACCAGCACGATGTCATCCATGCAGACTTTTCCGATCTCCCCCAGGTTGACGCGGTATGGAACAGCGCCACATTGGAACATGTTGAGTCACCGCACATTTTTCTGCGTAAACTACACCAGCTACTCAAACCCAACGGCCTACTCGCGATCTACGTACCTACGATTCCGCCGTTCCCCTGGCTGCGACACATTCCGCGCCTCAAGCCCTATTTCGCAGGACATTTGCATGGTGATCACATCAACGCGTTCACTCCCGCAACGCTGCGCTTCTTCTGCGAGCGCGCCGGGTTCGCCACTGAAGCTGTCACGCCATTTCTGCCCGGACCACTCCGTTTTTTGAATCGATTCCACATCATCGACGGCATTGTCTACGTCGGGCGCAAAATCGAGAACTGGGAGTATCCGCCTAGCGCGACACGGCACGCAACCCTGAACACTCAGGGGTTTACGTTTGAGGGGCAGGTCTTCGGAGAACCAGCGTCCGATGCCGATCTCGACTCGTGATCCTGCTGTTCTCAGGCAGCCGCCCCAATAGAATATGCAATACGCTTGGCGATGTTCAACTCCAATCCTTTGAGCTATACTAGGATACAGAATATCTAAACGGGTAATCCACATCAAAGATCACAATACCGACGGAACAAAAATGGATCAGACTAAGATTCGGAATTTCTCGATCATTGCGCACATCGATCACGGCAAAAGCACGCTGGCGGATCGCTTGCTTCAGATCACCGGCACGATCAGCGAGCGCGAGATGCAGGAACAGGTCCTTGACGACATGGACCTCGAACGCGAGCGCGGCGTCACGATCAAAGCCTCCGCTGTGCGTATGACATACACCGCCGACGACGGCGAAACCTATCAGATGAACCTGATCGACACGCCCGGTCATGTGGACTTCGCCTACGAAGTCAGCCGGGCGCTGCAATCGTGCGAAGGCGCGATCCTCGTCGTAGACGCGACGCAGGGCACAGAAGCGCAAACCCTCGCCAACCTGTATATGGCGCTGGAACTGGACCTCGAAATCCTCGCGGTCGTGAACAAAACCGATCTCCCCGCCGCGCAGCCCGACGACATTGCGCAGGAGATCGAAGACCTGATCGGACTGGACGCCGCCGACGTGATCCAGGTTAGCGCCAAGACCGGGGTCAACGTTGATCAAGTGCTGGAAGCCATTGTGCGCAAAATTCCACCACCACAGGGCCAACTCGACGCACCCGCGCGTGCCCTGATCTTCGACAGCCACTATGACTCGTACAAGGGCGTGATCGCTTACGTACGTGTAATCGATGGCGTGTTTCGCAATGGCGACAAGCTGCACCTGATGGCAACGGACACCGATATTGATCCCATCGAGATCGGCGTGTTTAGCCCGCGCATGGAGCCAGTGGACGAGATCGCGGCGGGCGAAGTGGGCTACATCGCCACCGGCCTCAAGACCGTGCGCGAATGCCGCGTTGGTGATACCTTCACGCTCGCGGAGAACGGAGCAACCGAACCGCTCCCTGGTTACACGCAAGTCAAGCCAATGGTCTACGCCGGGTTCTATCCCACCGATAACGAAGATTACAACGATCTGCGTGATGCGCTCGAAAAGCTGCAACTCAACGATGCGGCGCTCGTCTACGAGCCAGAAACGTCGCAGGCGCTCAACTTCGGGTTCCGCGTGGGCTTCCTCGGCCTGTTCCATATGGATATCGTGCAAGAGCGTCTGGAACGTGAATACGATCTCGACCTCGTCGCCACCTCCCCCAGCGTGATCTACCAAATCGTGTTACGCAGCGGCGAGGTCATCACCATCAACAGCCCCGCCGATCTGCCCGACGAAAGTACGATTGACGAAGTTCGCGAACCCTGGATGGAGATCGAAGTTCTCGCGCCGGAAGAATACATCGGCGTGATCATGGAACTGGTCACAAACAAACGCGGCATCTACACCAGCATGGACTATCTCGACTCCAAGCGTGTGCAGTTGAAATACCAGCTTCCCCTGGCCGAACTGATCATCGATTTCTATGACCGTCTGAAATCCGCCACGCGCGGCTATGCCAGTCTCGACTACCACTTCGACAGCTACCGCGCCGAAAAGCTGGTCAAGCTGGACGTGCTGGTCAACAAACATCCGGTCGATGCGCTGGCAATGATCGTGCATGAAGAAAACGCGTATGCTAAGGGGCAGAAGCTCGTCTCCAAGCTCAAGAAGCTGATTCCCCGCCAGTTGTACGAGGTTCCGATCCAGGCCGCGGTGGGCAAGAAGGTCATCAGCCGTGCCAATGTTAAAGCGCTGCGCAAAGACGTGCTGGCAAAGTGCTACGGCGGCGATGTCACCCGCAAAAAGAAACTGCTCGAAAAGCAGAAAAAGGGTAAGCGGCGGCTGAAAATGATCGGCAACGTCGAAGTCCCCCAGGAAGCATTTATGGCCGTGTTGAGGTTAGACGATGACTGAGAACTGCAACCCCAACTTTCCACCCGTCCCGCAGCGCGTCGAGAGTGCGCGGCTGATCATTCGCCCCTCCATACGTGCGGACGTTGATCTGCTCATGCAATGGTGGAATGATCCCGAAGTCACCAGTCCCGGTGGCAACGTGGACGCCATGCAGTACGACGAACGCGACATGGAAAACTGGTTCACGCGCTATGTGGACCATCGTCATTGCGCTATGCATTTCGTGATCTGCTTGCGCGACGAGGCCCAGACCCCCATCGGCGAGTTTTATATCGCCAGCGACGACCGCCCCGGCTGTGTTGGCTTCGCGATTCTGATCGGCGCACGCGATCAATGGGGCAACGGCTACGCGACCGAGGCAGTGGACGCCTACGCCGCCGCGCTCTTCGCCTCCGGCCTCTGCGAATCGATGCGCATGGACATCAGCGTAAGCAATAATCGCGCGGTGGGTCTGTGTATCGCCGTCGGCTTTGAGGTCGAGCATATCTGGGCCAACGGTCTGTTTCAGACCATGATTCTCACCGAGGACGCGTTCCGCCTCAAACGCCAACCGGCTGCCAATGCAGCAGCGGAATCCGCCCAGGACTGATCGTTGGGGTAGACAACGCCCCACCGTCTACGCCATAATCGACACCATGAGCCAATCATACACCATCACACCGCAGCGCCCGTCGTTCTCGCGCACGTTTTACCTGGCGCTGCTGACCACGCTGTTGTTCGCATTCAGCATCAGTATGCTGGTGCCGATCATCGCGCTGTACATCACTGACGAACTCAACCAGGTAGAACACTGGATCGGCACAGCGACGATGTTCATCACGCTGACCTCCGTCTCGGTGCGCATCCCGTCCGGCACGCTCTCAGACCGGCACGGACGCCGCAAACTGATGCTGATCGGCGCGGGCTTGAGCATCATTTCCGGTGTGCTGTATATTCTCAGCGTCAATCTGCCAATCTTCCTGCTGGCACGACTGATCAACGGTGCGGGCCTGGGCATGTTCACGTCGGCCAACAAAGCCCTGATCGCTGATCTCGCGCCGCCCGAACGGCGCGGGGAAGCGCTCGGACTCAGCAATACCGGGTTCATGGCCGCGATCATCTTCAGCCCTTTGCTCAGCGAAGCCCTGATGAACGAACTTGGTTTTCAGTCGGTGTTCATCACCAGCCTGATCCTTTCGCTGATCTGCTTCGCGGTGACATGCACCCTGCCCCATGTGATCCCACCGCCGCAAGAACACAGTATCCGCCAAAACATCCGCATCGCCTTAACTGCGCGCGGAACATGGGCCGCCAACATGATGATGATTGGCCTCGGCACGGTACTGGCGCTGATGTTCACGTTTTATCCGCTGCTCGCTGAACGTAAGGGATTATTCGACGACGCGCCGCGCGTGATCACCACTATTGCGATGGGCCTGGGCCTGAGCATCTGGGCACTGACCGACTCGGTGATCGAACCGATCGCAGGCTGGCTCTCGGATCGCTTCGGTCGTCAGATCGTCGCCGCGCCGGGCTTGATTATCGCCGCCATCGGAATCATGATGCTCAGCCACGCCCACGACACGTACAGCACCTATCTGGCAGTGGCAGTCCTGGCAATCGGCTGGGGCATGGCGCGCGCCATCGCGGATTCACTGGCACAGGATGCCGTCGCCCCCGCCCTGCGCGGAATCAGCGCCGCCGTACTCTATACCAGCTTTGACATGGCGGTAGGAACCAACGCGCAGCTACTTGGCGGCCTGATCGACGGCAACGACTTTGATCTCTTTTTTACCGTCGCCACCGCAATCCTGCTGATCTTTGGTATTCCGGGGGTGCTGCTCGCCTCGCGCCTGCAAAGCTACGAGCAGCGCATGGTCCACGAGCCAACCGGGGATTGACACGAATTTTCGTTTTTTATCCGCGTTTATCTGCGTGGTAGGACTACAAAATAACGTGATTGGCGCATGTTAGCCCCTATTCCCCCCAGCCCCCCTTTCCCCGCAGGCGGAGAAAGAGGGGAGTAAGCACGCCGTTAGGCCCCTCTCCGCTTGCGGGGAGGAGGCGCGAACAAGTTCGCGTTGGGGGAGGGGCAAACTCACGATCACGCTATTCTGCGGAGCTACCATCTGCGTTCGTCTGCGTCCCATTCTGCTTTTACACTTCCGACAACCACGTCGTAACCGTCTGCCGCATGATCGGCGGCAGTAGATCGCGCGCCTCCAACACCGGCAACATCTCCCGCAGCGTGAACACCGTCCGCACGCCGTAACCCAGCGCCTCCAACCGTTCCCGCGCGCCGAGGCCGATATCCAACACCGCCAACACAGTATGCACGTCCAGCCCCACGCGCCGCGCCAACGCCGTGATCTGCTCCGCCTGCGCCGCATCGATCAGCACGTCCGCGAGCAGCACTGTTGGATGCCCCACATCATACGCGCCCTCAATCGCATACGCCGCCGTGTAGTCGCGCACCTCGCCGTAGGGATACGTCATCGGGATTTCTGTGCTCAACGCCAACGCCGTGCCCAACGGGATCGCGTCCACCGTCGTCAGCAAGCGATCTGCATCCAGCTCGCGCACCAACGAACGCAACGCCGCCGCCGTGTCACGCAGCAACACCGGACACGACGGCAGCCACAACAACCGCACCGCCACCGGCCAAATCGCGCCATCGTCCTGCGCAAAACGCCCAAACTGGATCAACCCTTGCTGCGCCAGCGCCAGCGCGAGATTATCAGATGTCTTTTCGCTCATCTTGCCTCCTTAAACACAAAAATGGGACACGGATTCACGCAGATAAACACGGATTTTTGATCGGCGTTTATCTGCGTTCATCTGCGTCCCATTGATTATACTTGCTCTGGGAACAACGGCGTCAGGTTATTGGTCCACGTAGCGACCCGCCATGCGCACCAGGTCTACGAATTCCTCGACTTCCACGTTGCCGTCCATCTCATCCACCAACGGCTCCGCGAGTTCGTACACGCCCATATAATCGCCGTCCTCCGCCCAATAGCTCTCGCGCAGCAGTTCCGCGAACTCCGCCACCGCCGCGTGCAGTCGGAAGTCAGCGGGTGCGTCGTCCAGACTCGCCAGCAAATCCGCCACCGTGATCTCCTGGCTCAGTTCGACCACTTCGCGCGTTTCGGCGTCCTGATAGCGGATATACACCGTCGCGACCACGCCAGAAACATCCTCACCCTCAAGCGCCAGTTCGTACAGCGCCGTGATGCTATGCCCGGCCCCGACCTCGCCCGCATCAACCGTGTCATCGCGGAAATCCTCGTCCGCAATCGCGCGATTCTCGTAGCCGATCAGCCGGTAGCGGTCGGTCACGTCGGGATTAAAGTCCACCTGCACCTTTGCGTCATAGCCGATCACTTGCAGCGTGCCCGTCATGTTATGCACAAACACACGCCGCGCCTCACGGATGTTGTCCACGTAGAAGTAATTGCCGTTGCCATCGTTGGCGAGCCGCTCCATCGTCTCATCGTTATAGTTGCCCATCCCGAAGCCAATCGTGCTGAGCGTGATACCATCCTCGGTTCCGTCACGTACCATTGCCAGAATCTCATCCGGCCCGGTCGGACCCACATTGCCCACACCATCACTGAGTACGATCACACGTGTAAGTTCGCCATCGCGCTTGTATTCCTGCGCCATCGCATAACCGAGCAGCATACCGTCCGCGACGTTCGTGCTACCTTCCGGCTGCAAACGGTTGATACCGTCCATGATCCGGTCGGCGTTCGCGGCGGAGGTCGGTTCCAAAATCGCGCGGCTCTGATCCGAGTACACCACGATCCCGACACGATCATCTTCCCGCAACTGATCGACCAGCAGTTCCAACGCATCCTTGAGCAATTCCAGCCGGTCCTCACGCTGCATACTGCCCGACACATCGATCACGAAGATCAGCAGCGCGGGATCACGATCCTCCGGCGCAATATAGCGGCCCTGCAACCCCACACGGAACAGGTAATGATCGTCGTAGCCAAACGGCGCGGGCGCAGCCATCAGGTGAATGGCGAACGCGTTATCGCCAGCGTCGCCACCCTCCGGCCCTTCATAGCCCACATCGAAATAGTTGATCATCTCCTCCGGGCGGATCGCCTCCGGCGGCGGCAATAGTCCCCGGTCACGCAGATAGGCGCGCGCCAGCGTGTACGACGCGGAATCTACATCCATCGCAAACGTGCTGAGATGGTCGTCTTCCGTGTCAAGGAACGGATTCACGCCGTAATCCTCGAAGAACATCGTGTCCGGGGTGCCCTGCGGGACTGGCGTCGCGCCTAGTGCAGGCTGATCACCGGGTTCTCCGCCAACCGCCTGCCCTGTCGCACCATTACCATCATCACCACCCAATGCGACCGCCTGTTCCGGAGGCGGCGCGGCATATAGCATATCTTCCGCTCCAGATTCAGCGTCCTCCGCATCCATTTCCATCAGCGCCGGAGCCGTCGCCGATAACGCGGACTGCTGCTCATTTATGGCTCCCGTTTGCGCACTCTGATCGTCGCCGCTGTCTTTCTCGTCGTCATCACCACCACACGCCGTTAACAACACGCCGCCCAGCAACACCAACACCAACATTACCGTCCAAAAACCAAACGCCTTGCGATTCATCACACATCCCTCCGTATAGTCTCCCGAACTACCATCAGGACGCGCCGCAAAGCGTTTTGGTTCCCACTGAGTTGCAAATGATCTGCAAAAACGTAGCTAATCCGGTTTCCCACCCTCGCCCGCCCGCCGCACCAGATGCCACGCCATGCTGATCGCCCACGTCCCCGCCCAGTCCGGCGCACCAATGCCCGCACCGCCGAACTTGTAGCGCCGTGTGCGCTGCGTGTCGCCCATCTGTGTCGTGATGCCCG
>CBEVZO010000146.1:0-7608 GCA_965554365.1 uncultured Anaerolineae bacterium | reverse complement strand
GGTCGTGGGGCAGTTGTCCTGATCGTTGGGAATGCCGTCCTGATCGGTGTCGGTGTCATCGAACAGGTCACACGCGTCGCCAATGCCGTCCTGGTCCGTGTCGGTTTGATCAGGATTGTAATTGTACGGGCAGTTGTCGAATTCGTTGACAATGCCATCGTTATCGTAATCGTTGGATTCGAGATCGACTTCGGTGATACCCTCATCATCTACCGTGACGGTAATCTCGTCCTGATCGGTGTTCCCGGCCACGTCCTCGACTTGGATCACAATGTCATACGCCCCAGACGGTGCGCGTTTCCAGATCAAATACAGTGGGTTCGGGCCAAAGGGCAGGCGTGTATTGGCGGGTGTGGGGATGATGATGTTGCCGGGGCCGAGCGTCAGCCAGTAGGGATGAAAGATGTCTTTGGAGTGTACCGTGAGTTCGTAGGGCATGAGCGCGCCCGATGTCTCACGGAAGCCCCATACGCTGCGCAGATTGCCGGTTTCGAGGTCGAAGACCAACTGCGCTTTGATGCCGGGATCATCTTCCGGCGCGTCTTCAAGATACACTTTCCCGTTCACAATACCGACCGTCTCATCGCGCTCGCTGCGGATCACCAGCACGGGCACTTCCGCGTTGCCGTTGGTCAGCCAGGGAACCTGGCCTTCCCAGGCCACAACCGCCTGCGCGTCTGCCTCTAACTCGGTGTCTACGCGGAGATAGTCGACAATGATGCTCTGTCCGTTACCGATTTGCAGAATCACCACGAACTGCGCGCGGGCAACGGTACTTTGCCCGAAGCCCAACTCAAACAGCGCCTCACCCGTGTCTCCGCTGACCCCCTCCACCGCACCGGAAAGCGCGAAGATGTTCGTCTGAGTCGCGGCGGTATCGTAGAACGTTTCGAGGAACGAGCGCCACAGGTCCATATCGCCGGGCGCTTCGTCGTAATAGCGATCATCGCGGTCGCCCTGACGGAATTGCAGCGCATTACGTGGGAAAAAGATCGACACACCGCTGTCTTCGGGACGTATATTGCTGCCCCGGAAATACAGGACCATGTGTTCCCCGGCTTCCGCGACTTCCAGCGCCGCCGCCGAGAGTGCTTCATCCTCAGTATGGTCGGAGAGCAGTTGCATGAACTGGAAGAAGTCCGCTGCCGCCCAGAAATCGACAAACTGCGGATCGTCAAACGCGCCAAAGAGCGCCGTATCGTTGCGCGCCTTACTGATCGCTTCCAGCGCTGCCACCGGATCATTGTCGATCATGCCGGTCACATCGCCCAGCGCCGCCAGCACCGCTTCCGTCTCGGCCAGATCGACCAGCACGAGATTAAAAATGTCGTAATTGGTGAGCACTTCGGTATAGAAGATGATAAAGCTATCGATCATCGCGCGCCCAAACCCCGCGCCATCCATTGTGGGGTCCGCGACCAACAGATCGAGCGCGCCCAGATAGTCGAAACCATTGCCGGGGATCAATTCCGCGCTGCCCAGGCCATAGGCGCTGTAAGGAGCCAATGTATCATACACTTCAAACGCGCCCATCAAACACGCGTCAAATGCGACCAGATCGAGCTTGCCGCCGCCGGTCTGCGCCTGCACTTCTGCCAACGCCTGATCGAGTTCGGGCAGGGTCAGATCATCGTGGTCCGCTGAGTTATCCGTCGCCACACCGAGCCACGAGCCGCCGTGATCCCAGATAATCAGTGCATACCGCTCGGCAGGGTAGGAGGTCATCGCCCAGGTTGTAAAATCCACCAGCGCGGCGGGATCGCCGGTGTTCACTTCCGGGATTTCTTCGACTACTGCCGAATTCACGCGCAGATAATTCGTATCGCGCGTGACAAAATAGCGTCTGGTCCCGGTCCAATCCCCGTTGGACTGGTCGAAGCCCTCGGCGCGGTCCAGTTGCACCACGACGTTGACGCTCTCATGACTGCCGATGAACTCCATCTCATCCAGATCGGCGAGCGCATAAGCTTCGAGGTCATTGTCCGCCGCCATGTAAACCATCACGGTCCACTGCGCTGTGGTTTGCTGCGCCTGCGCGCTGGTGATGGGAGCCGCATCGGGCAGTTGGCCCATCCGATAATCCAGCCAATCCTGATAACGCTGTTGCGGATCGGTGGCGGGGCTGGCGAATCCAGTCACACGCGTCTTCGCCAACGCTGCGGCAGATGCCGCAGAGGATGAGGGAGTCAGCAGTGTGTGTGTCACCAGTAACGATGCACCGACCAACGCAACAAGCAATAGGAGCGCAACAAATCGTGTGGCTTTCATAAAGGGCCTCTTTGACCAAACATCACACTACCCAACTCGATAAGCAACAAAACCCTATCTACATATAGTCCTGCGCCGAGATGATTTTGGGTCGCGCCGCGCAGCACAGGCAGGAATAGGTAGGCAGAATGTGGCGTCTAAAATGGAGGGTTGCGGCTATGCGCCAACCCTGCTTTAGTATAACACAGAGTCGCCGGGGCTACGCGCGCTGCAATCAGTAGCATAGACTGACACTTCCCGCGTGGGTTCGATGTTTGTTAATACATCCTGACAATCCAGGGTAGAATGTACCCGTGTAGACTATTTGTGAGGAGCAGCCAATGTCCACGCTCACCGTGTCACTGATCCAGTTTGATGTCCAGTCCGGCGCGCCCGCGCACAATCTCGCCGCTGTCCAGCCACAGATCGCAGATGCCGCACAGCAAGGGGCAGACCTCGTGATCCTGCCGGAACTGTGGGATGCGGGGATTGCTTATCACCGGGGTCAGGAACTCGCCAGCCGCTACGATGAGGGGCTGTTCGCGGAACTCACCGATCTTGCGGATCAGCACGGCGTGCATATCATGGGATCGCTGTATGAACAGGGCACGCTGGGAATTCACAACACGTTGGCCGTCGTCGCGCCAGGGGCGGGCGTCGTCGGCACATACCGCAAAATCCACCTGTTCCCGCTGATGAACGAGAATCGCTGGCTCACACCGGGCGAGACGCCGGTCGCGCTCGATCTACCCTGGGGCCGCACGGGGTTGGCGATTTGCTATGATTTGCGCTTCCCGGAATTATTCCGCGAGTACGCGGCGGCGGGCGCGTCACTGGTCGTGCTGCCAATGGCGTGGCCGCACCCGCGCCTGATGCACTTCCAAACGCTCATCCGTGCGCGGGCCATCGAAAACCAGTGCTACATGGTGGCGGTGAATCATGTGGGACAGGAAACCGACGGCACACGCTATTTCGGGCACTCGTGCGTGATCGATCCCTGGGGAAACGTGGTAGTTGAAGCAGGGGAAACCGCGTGTCACCTGACGGTCACGCTCGACATGGACCTCGTGGCGGAAGTACGCGCGGCGCTGCCCGCGTTGGAGGATCGCCGCTTGTGATCACTGTGATCGCGCAGAGAAATCAGCGCAGCGCGATCTCGATCAGATAGTAGTAGCTGATGGCGGTCGCCACCAACACAGAATCGATGCGATCCAGCACGCCGCCGTGTCCGGGGAACAAACGCCCGGTGTCCTTCGCGCCTACTTCGCGCTTGATAACGGAAATGCCCAGGTCGCCAATCGTGCCCAGCACACCGATCAGCGTGCCCAGCAACGCGCTTTCTTGCCCGGTGAGCGTACCCTCAAGCAACCATGCGCCCATCAGCCAGCCGATGATCGGGCCTGCGATGACACTGCCGATGTAGCCTTCCCACGTTTTGTTGGGACTGACGCGCGGCGAGAGTTTGCGCTTGCCCCACTTCCGCCCGACAAAATAAGCGGCGGTGTCTGTCACTGCCACGCAGGTATAAATCACAATGATCAGGTGCGCGCCATCGTCCAACAGCCGCACCGCGAGCAGTGTGCTGCCCAACCAACCAACATAGACGCCGCCGAACACCGCCAGCGCCAATTCATGTACGGGTTTGTCGCTGCCCTGCTCCATCCGCACGACTGCCGCAAGCATCCCCGCGATGAGCAGCGCCACCAGGCCGGGGGTCAGCCAATCGTCGCGCTCAAACCAGGCCGCCGCCACCGGCAGCACGATCAGCGCATAGATCAGCAGTTTTAGCGTGGAGCTATCTTCCTCGCGCAGCAGATGCACGTATTCCCAACTCGCTACCAGCAACGCCGCCAGCAGCACTAACGCGAAAATCAACTCGCTGATCAGGGTAATCGCCAGCAGAACAGGAATGCCCACCAGGGCGGTACGCAGACGTGTGAGTATCATCAGGGTTGCAACACCAATCCATAACGCCGTTCGCGCTGGCCGAAACGCTGGAGCATCTTCAACAGTTCCGCGCGATCAAAGTCCGGCCAGTACACGGGCGTGGCGTAGTATTCCGAATATGACGCCTGCCACAGCAGGAAATTGCTCAGCCGCATCTCGCCCGCCGTGCGCACGATCATATCTGGATCAGGCTGCCCGGCGGTATGGAGATAGTAATCTACCAACGTTTCGTCCACTTCATCGGGGGGAATACCATCACGCATGATGCGCTGAAACGCCTGGATGATATCCTGCCGCCCGCCGTAGTTGAACGCCACATTTAGAATCAACTGGTCGTTGTTGCGCGTGAGATCAATCGCGTCCGTCACCTTACGCTGCAACATATCCGACAGCCCTTCGAGTTCCCCTATATGGCGCAGTTGGACACCGTTGGCATGTAGCTGCCGGAGTTCCCGGTCGATCACCGTTTCGAGAATGTTCATCAGGCCGCGCACCTCGGCGGGTGGACGGCCCCAGTTCTCGGTCGAAAACGCGTAGATCGTCAGAATCTTGATACCAAACTCACTGCACGCCCGCAGCACGCGCCGCAAATTCTCGACCCCGGCACGATGACCGGCGACACGCGGCAACCCGCGTGATTTGGCCCAGCGTCCATTGCCGTCCATGATAATCGCCAGATGGTAAGGGACCCGCGCGGGCAGGCCAGTCGCCACTTCAGTCATACGCTGTTTTTGCTCCACTACTGTGTCACTATTGTGTGCTGTGTTTGTAGGTGTGCGCCAGAGCGCGATCATCCACGCCCGCACATTTGGCCTACACTTCCATGATTTCTTCTTCTTTCCGCTTGCCCGCTTCCTCGATCTTTTCGATATATTGATCGGTAAGCTGCTGCGTTTTGTCTTCGCCGAGTTTTTTATCGTCCTCAGAGATCAGCTTTTCTTTTTCATACTCACGGAAGTCGTCAATGGCGCTGCGGCGCACGTTACGCACCGCCACGCGCGCTTCTTCCACACGCTTGCCGACCAGCTTTTGCAGTTCCCGGCGTCGTTCTTGCGTCAGCGAGGGGATGTTCAGGCGGATCACTGTGCCGTCGTTGTTGGGCGTCAGGCCCAGGTCCGACGCGAGAATCGCCTTCTCCACTGCCTTGAGCGAGGTTTTCTCAAAGGGGCGGATCATGATCATCTGCGGTTCGGGAACCGACAGTGTTGCCATATGTTGGAGGGGCGTTTCAGTGCCGTAGTATTCCACCACCAGCCGCTCGACCAACGCGGTCGAGGCGCGCCCGGTGCGCATCCCCATCAAGTCGTCTTCCAACACAGACAGCGCGCTTTTCATACGTTCTTCGGCGTCTTTTAAGACCTCTAACACATCTTCATTCATCGTAATCACTCCAACAAAATGGGTATTAGGCTATTAGCAATTAGCCGTTGGCATTTAGCCCCAGTGCTAAACGCTAAGTGCTAACGGCTGCTTGTTAAGTACACACAGTCGATGGCGTTGACCACACAGCACATCGCGTGAAAATTGTCGCCTATTCGCGCAGTGTTGTCAAACGTACACGGCGCGGGGGTCAATCACGCTGCGTGTCCCGCACCGCGCAACCCACATTACGCTACAGTACACACACGGCGCGCGGAAACCGCACCAATGCGCCGGATTCCTTGAAACTTTCTGCACACAGTTGCATCTAACCCCTTGATAAGCCGAAAAATGCTGTGTCATAGCGTACACAGTGAGTGCTACACACAATGAGGATCAGTAAACATGGAAATGGAAATCAAATTCCCCGGTGGGTTGCAGGTAGACGCCGTGATGGGACCCGGTATGGTCATCGAAACCAACCAGGATGGCTCCGCTCCGGCCCCGTTCGGGCTATTTCTGGCGTCGATTGGGACCTGCGCGGGGATTTATGTGTTGAGCTTCTGCCAGCAGCGCGGCCTGCCGACCGAGAATGTGCGCATTGTGCAGCGTATGCACACCAATCCCTTCACGCGCATAATCGAGAAGATCGAACTCGATATTCAGGTTCCGCCCGACTTCCCGGAGAAGTACAAGACGGCGCTGATCAAGTCAGCGGAACTGTGCGCGGTCAAGAAGCACCTGGAAACCCCGCCACAGTTTGATGTGCAGACCTCCGTCATGGCAGCAGACCCGGCGAACTAACCACACTGGCTCCAACCAAACAAAACGGTATACAATACCCCCGCACAGAACGGCATTCCCGCAACGGAATGTCGTTTTGCGTGGATGTGCTAACTCCGCAGCGATCCGCTATGTGGTTTTTGGCTGACAGTTACCCTCACACCGCGATCAGCACAATCGCCGCCAGCGCCCCGATTACGCCGAGCAGTTGCAAACGGCTCATCTGCTCACTGAGGATCACACGCGCCAGCAACACCGTCACCGCCGGGTAGAGCGAGGAGAGTACGCTCGCCATGTCCAGCCGCCCGGACTGGATCGCCAGCAGAAAAAACACGTTGCCGCCGACATCCAGCACGCCCGCCAGCAGAATCACCGGGAGTGCGCTGCGGGCGGGCCGCAACGAGTGCCCCTGTGCCAGCACCAACGCCAGCATCACCGCCAGCGATGCCGTGCGGGATGTCGCCAGCGGCCAGTACAGCGCATCTTCGCTGATCCGGTCCAGCAGGATGCCAAACACACCAAAACCCGTCCCCGCCAACAGCGCAAGCCCTAACCCGTCTAACCCACTGTGGGCTGCGCCGTGTGCTGTGTTTGCTTCAGAGGGTCGCGCAACGAACCACACCGCAACCAGGCCAACGCCGAAACCCGCGATCTGCACGCTGCCCGGTAGTCCCTCTGTGAGCGCCACAAACACAACCGGCAGCGCCGCGCCAAATACGGCGGATACGGGAGCCACTACTCCCATGCGCCCCACTGCCAACGCGCGATAGAGCGCCGTCAGTCCGACCGTGCCGGAGAGGCCCGCCACTGCGGCCCACGCAAAATCCGCGTATGAAGCAAGCGGTTCGGCTGTGATCACTGCCAGTGCAATCAGCAGCGTCAATCCGATCGTATAGGTCAGCGCCATGACTACAACCAATGGCGCACGTTTCGCTGCCATGCCCCCGCTGAAATCGCTTGTGCCCCACGACAGTGCTGCTGCGAGGCCAAACCCTACGGCGGCCAGTCCTGATCCATTAGCCATTGCTATTCCCCCAGTTGTGCAAGATAGTTGCCCATGTCGTGATCGTGCAGTTCTCCCATATGCACAAAGCGCACGATCCCCGCGCGGTCGATGATGTAGGTCATAGGAATCTGCGCCACCTCAAATGTCGCGTAAACTGCAATATCTGATGTGAGCGCGACGGGCAGAGTCAGATTATGCTGCGCCATAAAATCGCGGATCGTGTCCTCGTCTTGCCCATCTGTGGGATCAGTAACCGCAATCACTCG
>CBEVZO010000145.1:0-7620 GCA_965554365.1 uncultured Anaerolineae bacterium | reverse complement strand
GGATGCGGGCAGCCATCCGGGAAGTTTTCCATCAGGTAGTTGTAACCCAATCCGCACGCAATGAAACCACGACTCTTGTCCGGCCCATCTTCGTAACGGTTAAACGGCGACTGTTCTGAGTCCGCCTCGAATTCCCGCTGCTTCTCGATCAACGTCGCGTATTTCTTGCGTGCCAGCGCGGGCAGCAACAAAAACTGCTGCGGATCACCCGGCAGACTCAGATCATTTTCCGCCAGCGGATCGCGGCGCGCGATGTCCGCGCGCGAGTGCGAAAGCCGCGTCGTGATGCGGATCAGCACCGGCACGTTATACTTTTCTGACAGCGCAAACGCATAAAACGGCACGTCATACGCTTCTTGCTGGTTAGACGGCTCCAACACGGGAATCATGGCAAACTTCCCGTAGTAGCGCGTATCCTGTTCGTTCTGCGATGAATGCATCGATGGGTCATCGGCAACGACATACACCAACCCGCCGTGTGCCCCGGTCAGCGCGGAGTTCATGAAGGGATCTGCCGCGACATTCAGGCCGACGTGTTTCATGACCACCATGGCGCGCTTCCCCGCATAGGACATGCCAAGCCCGGCTTCCATGGCGGTTTTCTCGTTCGCGGACCATTCACAGTGAAGGCCACGCGCGCGGGTTTCCGGCGCACGCCGGATATACTCCGTGATCTCGGTGGACGGCGTGCCCGGATACGCATACACGCCGGATATGCCCGCGTCCAACGCACCCTGCGCCAGCGCCTCGTTGCCTAGTGGAACAAATTTCTGCATAGAAGGCTTCCTTGTATAATTATAATTTTCGTCTGATTCTTCCGTTAAACGGATATCCCAAGTATACGAACGCCCACGCCCACCCGGTACGGTCGTCTGTCACGGAGCGCCGTGCCGGATGATACTTCTCCGATTGGGCACAACAAACACTATGTGTTTATATTCAAAAGTATCGTTTTCTGTTAATGAGAGGATGTCTATGAAACGCCAATCGATGATCTTGGTTTTGTTGTTGTTGTTCGTAGCGTTAACACTGGCTGCGTGCGGTGGCGATGATGACAACGACGATAGCGGGAATGACAACGCAAGCAATGATAATGCCAGTACCACCACAGGTGGCAACGGCCCGGCCAATTTCACAATCGTGGGCGATCCAGCCGTCGACCAGACGGTGACAGGCGCGTTTGCGGCGACGGATGTAACCAACAATCTCGTCTCGCTGCTGTTCTTTGAGTCAATGAGCGGTTTGGTTGTGGACATCAGCAATATTCCCTACGATCAGACCCCTGGCACATATGCCATTCAGACAACTCTGGACATGGGCCATGTAACGGCTGAGGCGATGAACGGCGCGGCCAATTATGTCACCTACGCCAGCACCAGCGGCACACTGGAAATTACCGCATGGAACAACGACACCATGAGCGGAACATTCGAATTCACCGCCGAAAAAGATGTGGAGGACGGTGAAGACCCGGTAATCGTTACCGTATCTGGTGAATTCACGAACGCCCGCGCGCCTCAACCGGCAGAGTAATGCGGCTGCCAACCCATCGTCCTGCCCAATACCAAGCAAAAAACCGGGTCGCACATGGCCCGGTTCGCATATTCCCACACCGTGTGTCAACTGATTAACACGACAACGACGCCAGCGCCGCCGCGTTGATCCGCTGTTCCTGCCACGCGATATGCTTCGCCGTCACAGTTGCCGCAGCCACTGGAGCCGGACGCTCCCGCTGCTGCTGACGTTCGTAGCGCGCCAACAGGTTCAGCAAATGCTGCGCCCAACGCGCTTGAGGCCGGTGATAATCCACCTCGTTTTGCAGCACGGAGCGCATCTCCGGCGAAAACAACAACGCGGGATTTCGCTTGAGCGCCGTCATGTGCTGTGCGTGCGCCTCAAGGTCCAGGCGCGGCACAGGCAGCGCCCGACACGGCGGCGGAATCATAATCACGACCGGTCTGGCAGGCTTGGCGACTGGTTCCGGGGCAACGTCGGGAGTCTTTTCCCCCTGCTCCGGCGTGTCGCCCTTGTGAGACATGCTATTCTCAGCCTTACTCTCGTCGGGTTTGATGTTGCGCGCGCCTACCTGCTCACGCGGGATCAACCCCAACTCCCACAACCGCAGCCCACGCGCATAGGCGCTGCTTTCATACGGCCAGGGCGTATGCGTCAGTTCTTCCCAACGCGGACCCGCCACACTCGCGCTTTGATACTTGCCAAACACACGGCCTTGCGGCCCCAGAATATTGTAGCGGCTGCCCCGACGCATAATACGCCATGCGGCGTCATGATCACGCGCGGGATCGGGAGGCAAAGACTGCGGAAAACGAGGATCAGACAAACGGATTGCTCCTGAGGAAGACCATCACCGAACGTTTAGATCATATAGCAAAATCGCGCGTTTGTGGGTTAGAGTTCCGTTGAATTCGCGCAAAGGAATATCCCATAATCCCGCAAAATCACAATTCTTGCACGCTGGATTTCGCAATTGCGCAATTGCGCTAACAAAGACTGGACGCTGCCCCCTGCTTTCGGGTATAATTCGATGCTTGTCGGGGCCTGGGGTCCGCTGGTTTTCGCACCATCTGCTCAGTCGCATAGCACGTCCACCCAGGGAGCTGCTCCATCGCTCCCCACTCCGTGACTTTTGTCGCTTGTTGTTGTTTGCATCCCAAACGCTTTTTCCGCCGTGTTTTTGCTTCGTATCCAGCAGTGACGGCTTTGTGCCGTACCAGACCTTGGAGAAGCATGTATGAAGATTCTGCTCCGTATTTTGCGCTATATGCGCCCCTACTGGCGTATCGCCGTCCTGACCTACGCCGCCTTGATCGGTGCTACACTGCTCATGCTGGTGAGTCCCTGGCTGATCGGCAACGCTATCGACGCCGCGCTTGGCTCCGGCAACGATTTCGCACTATTCCCAGACGACTGGTCGCAGCGCCGCATGTTAACCGTGACCGCGCTGCTCGTCATCGCCATCGCCATCGTGCGCGGATTGATCAATTTCGTGCAGCGTTACGGTACGCAGTGGTTGGGCCGCAAAGTCGCGTATGCCATACGCCTCGACCTGTACCAACACCTGCAACGCCTGCCATTTTCATTCTACGACCGCACACGCATCGGCCAATTGATGAGCCGTGCCATTGGTGACGTGGACGAAATCCGCTTTTTCGCGGGCATCGTCATCGGTGACGTAATCAACCTGACCGTGCTGCTCGTCGGCATCTACGGAATCATGTTCTCCACGCACACCACACTCGCCGCAATTGTGCTGATCCCCATGCCCGTGCTATTTTTGGTGGCGTATGCATTCGGTGTACGCATCGAGCCAATGTTCGGCAAGATTCGCGAGGCACGCGGCGCGATGTACGCGCGCATCCAGGAAAACCTGTCGCAGATCGTGGTCGTGAAGGCCTTCGCCCGCGAACACTACGCCCGCGACAAGTTTAGCGAAGACAACACCGCCGTTCTCAACCACTGGATCAAGCTGGCGAACCTGTTCACAGCGGCGCTCCCTGCGGTGTGGTTCATTGTCGGCTTGCTCAACTTCCTGCTGCTGTTTGTCGGCGGGCAATTGGTGCTGGACGGCGATATGTCCGTCGGCACGCTGATCGCGATGAGTTCCTATGTCGCGCTGCTGGCGCTGCCCACCCACCGCCTCGCCTTCATGATCGACGTGACGGCGCGCGCGTTAGCCAACGGCAAACGCATTTTCAGCATTATCGACACCGCGCCAGAGATCAAAACCCGCATGGGCGCGACGAATCCCGGTCCCTTCAGCGGACATATCACATTTGACCATGTCTCCTTTGTTTACGGCGCGCGCGAAGACGAACCGGAAGTCGAAGTTCTCGAACAAGTCTCGTTTGAGGCTCGTCCCGATACCGTCACCGCCATTGTCGGGACCACCGGCAGCGGCAAAACCACACTCATCGACCTGATCCCGCGCTTCTACGACGTGAGCGAGGGCAGCATCACCATTGACGGGCACGACGTGCGCGATCTGCCGCTCAAGCTGCTGCGTGCCCAGGTCGGCTACGTGATGCAAAACACGTTCCTATTCAACGCGACGATCCACGAAAACATCGCCTTCGGGCGTCCCGATGCCACGCGCGAGGAAGTGATCGCCGCCGCCAAAGCCGCCCGCGCCCATGAATTTATCATGGAGTTTCCCGACGGCTACGCAACGCTTGTCGGCGAACGCGGCGTGACGCTTTCCGGTGGGCAGCGACAGCGCATCGCCATCGCGCGCGCCCTGATCGTCGATCCGCGCATCCTGATTCTGGACGACGCCACCGCCAGCGTAGACAGCCGCACCGAATACCAGATTCGCGCCGCGCTGCAAACGCTGATGGAAGGTCGCACCACACTGATCGTCGCACAGCGGCTCAGCACCGTGATGCACGCCAGCCAGATCATCATGCTCGAACACGGGGCCATCGTCGAAGAAGGCACACACAACGAATTAGTCGCGCTCGGTGGACGCTACGCGAACCTGTGGCGGCTGCAAACCGACAGCGACGAACCGCCGCCCGAAGACATTCGCGGCATCGGACGCTCGGATGATCACGTCAAGCCACGCAAAGCTGCGCCGCCCAAGATGGAAGATCACGCACCGGACAACCGCGCATCGCGAGAGTTCGCTACCGCTGTGAACAAGCGCGGACCGCGCAAGGAAGGGGAATCGTGAGCGAGGATAAGAAACCCAAACTCGAACGGCCCGTCAGGGAAATTCTCGCGCGCCTGTTGAGCTTTGTCGTGCCCTACCGCCAGCGCGTCTACGGCGTGCTGGGTCTGATGCTAATCACATCCGCCTCGGCGTTGCTCGCGCCCGCGCTGATCCGGCAGGCGATCAACCAGGGCCTTGATCCCGACGATCCAAGCCGTTCCGCGTTAGTCGCCTTCAGCCTCGGCTTTCTGGTCACCATCGTGATCCAGGCCATTGGGCTGCGCTTGCAACTTTACAGCATGGTATGGATCGGTCAGCACGCGATCATGGACGTGCGGCAGCGCATCTTCTTCAAATACCTCGACCTGCACATGGGCTACTACGATCACAACCGTGTGGGCGATCTCATGTCGCGTGTCACCGAGGACAGCAACTCGCTGCAAAACTTCATTACCTGGGCCGTGGTCAACACCATCAGCAACACCTTCACGCTGCTCGGCATCATCATCGTGATGCTGGTCTACGATTGGCGGCTGGCGCTGATCACGTTCACGATCCTGCCCGCGATGGCAGGCCTCACCTTCTGGTGGCGCAAACAGTCTAGCAAACGTTACCGCGCCGTGCGTGAGGCAGTTGGCGTTGTTTCGGCTACGCTGCAAGAAAGCCTCTCCGGGATGCGTATCGTACAGGCATTTGTGCGCGAAATCCGCGAGAAGGAGCGTTTTCAGGCCGTCGCGACCGACGAACTCAACAAGAGTCTCAAAGCCGATATGCTCGCCTCGGTTTTCATGCCCGGCATCGATATCATCTCGCAGATCGGCATAGCGATTGTGCTGGGCGTCGGTGGTGTGCGCGTCATCAACGGGCACATGGACGCGGGCACGCTGGTCGCCTTCCTGCTCTATCTGAATATGTTCTTCGATCCGATCCGCGATCTGGCGATGCGCCTGGACCAGTTCCAGGAAGCCTCTGCCGCAGGCGAGCGCATCCTCAATGTGCTAGACACCGAACCGCAGATCAAAAACGCGCCCGACGCCATCATCCTGCCCCGTCTCAAGGGCGCGGTGACACTGCAACACGTCAGCTTCCACTATGTCATTCCTGACGACAAAAGCAACGGAACTAACGGCACTGACGCAAAAGGCGACTCCGCTCCCGCTGCGCCGAAACCGAAAGAAGCCAGCGACGAGCCGGAACCGCTCGCCGACGTGCTGCATGACATCGATCTCACAGTGGAACCGGGCCAGATGATCGCGTTGGTCGGGCACACGGGCGCGGGCAAAAGCACGCTCGTGCGCCTACTCGGTCGGCTCTACGAACCGCAGAGCGGCGATATCCTGTTCGATGGACACGACATCAGCACCGCCACAGTCGACTCGTTGCGCGCACAAATAGCCTGGGTTCCGCAAGATACCGGACTCTTTGCCACTACGGTCCGCGAGAATCTGCGCTACGGGCGGCTGGACGCCACCGACGAAGAAATCGAAGCGGCGGCGCAGGCGACCGGCGCACACGAATTCATTACCTCGTTCCCGAAGGGTTACGACACCGATGTGGAAGAAGGTGGTTCGCGCCTCAGCACCGGGCAGCGCCAGTTAATCAGCTTCACGCGCGCCCTGCTCGCCGACCCCGCGATCATCATTCTGGACGAAGCGACCAGCAGCGTAGACACCGTGACCGAACTCCAGATGCAGGCGGCGCTCGGCAAACTGCTCGAAAACCGCACCGCGTTTGTCATCGCCCACCGCCTGAGTACCATCGTCCGCGCCGATCAGGTGATCGTTCTCGATCACGGGCGTATCATCGAGCAAGGTACACACAACGAACTGCTCGCGCAGGAAGGCCACTACCACGAGCTGTACATGACACAGCTTCAGGGTGGCGAAAACGGCAATTAACGATTACGGGATGCAGATTGACGCCAATCTGCATCCCATGCTATGACTGAGTTCACCCCATGCTCGCACGCCTAAAAACCCGCGTCCGCCAGATCAAAACGGACCTGCACACTCTCGCCCTCGCCTACCGCGACCCGCGCACGCCCTGGATCGCGCGCCTGTGGACGGCGGGTGTCGTCGCCTATGCGTTCAGCCCCATCGACTTGATCCCCGATCCAATTCCCGTACTCGGTTATCTCGATGATCTGCTGCTCGTCCCGCTGGGTATCTGGATCGCGCTGCGCCTGATCCCGCCGGACGTACTCGCAGACTGCCGCGCCCGTGCGCAGGCAGACGCCGCCGAGGGGAAGCCCGCCAACTGGATCGCCGCCGCTGTGATCGTCGTGATTTGGATCGCGCTGGCGGGGCTTGCGCTCCGATTGGTACTCTGACGCTGTTCCCGTGCGGTGAATACACCTTTCGGGCGACCAAAGCCAGCATCATCGGCAACGTTTACCTCAAACTGGCGCGCGATTGATAAGGTCACCGTCAGCTTACGTCAGGAAATCGTAGGCAAACAAACGTAGACAAAATTCGGTTTTTCAATCACAATAGCGCGGCATAAAGAGAAAACGGCTCGTACTCTGCGGTAAACTCGGCCCGGCTAATGCTGCTGGCGCACACCGTAGCAGGGCCAATCCGCAAGACGTGAAAGGACACATGCTCGTGAAGAAACGCAACGTGATTATCGTTTCAATGGTGGCCCTCGTGGCAATTATGCTCGTCGGTCTGACGCCCTTCGTCGCCAGCGCAGGCAACACACTGCCCGCCAACGACAACATGGCCCAGGCTGAACCCTCCGCCACGCCCGAAGACCCGATCTGGTTGGCCTTCTCAGCGGCACGCACCGCCCTCGAAGAAGCGGAAAACCTCGACCTGACCTGGGTCCGGCGCTGGACCTACGAACAGGCCGAATTCGCCGAGGGTATTGATAGCTGTCGTACGCTCAACATTGATGAAGGTGAAGAAGCCCGCGATCTGTATTGGGGCTGGCGCTTCCTCATTACCACACTT
>CBEVZO010000144.1:0-7756 GCA_965554365.1 uncultured Anaerolineae bacterium | reverse complement strand
CGTCTTGGATGGTACGCGACGTGTCGCGCGGGGGCACGGGGGGTGAGGCTGTTCTGCGCACCACGACAAGTGATTGACCACTCGTTCGTGGACCCGATCCGCATGGCCTTACGTTGACTTAAACGCGATCTGCGATCATAATCGTCAATTAATGAACATTTAATCAGACTAATCACTGTAACGAGGCCGCGCCCATGACCGAATCGCCCCGACACCCGCTGCGCCAGGAACACCTGACCTGGGAAGATGTAGATAAACTGGTGGATGTGCTTGTGCCGCAGCTGCGGGCGGCGGGCAGCTTCGACGCGATGGTGTTGATCACACGCGGCGGCATTGTGCCGGGCGGGTTGTTATGTGAGGCGCTGAATATTGCGAGTGTGTTGACTGCGGCTGTCGATTTTCCCCACACGCTCGGCGCGCGCAGCGAACAGGATCACTTGCTGGTTTTCCCCTCGTTTATGCAATTTCCCGCTGACGATTTGCTTGAGGATCGCCGCGTGCTAATCGTGGATGACGTGTGGGGCAGTGGGCGCACCAGTACCGCTGTCAAAGGGCGCTGCCAATCCGCAGGGGCAACGGCGTTTACCTGCGTGTTCCACTTCAACCCGTACCGTTCGCTGTTCAGCCGTGCCGAGCCGAACTTCTACGGCGCGATCACCGATGCGTACATCGTCTATCCCTGGGAACTGGATCGCGGGCTGGATGGTATCGGTGCGTTTGGCACGGGGCCGCTGCCGCCTGAGGGAGGCACGGGCTGATAAGCGCGCGCACGGTCAATTTCTCGTCGGGGCGTATGGCTCATACGCCCTTCGAGGCAGGCACAACGCACCGACGGAGCGCACGCGACGAAAGCAAAACCTGACCAAATCAGGGGCGTTACATGAGTCATAAAAATGGGTCTTTAGGATTTCGCGGGGTAGCCACCAAATGTGGGGGGATCGTTTGCCGAATTCACCCCTGTATATGGAATTTACCCCGCCAAATCCCTGAGAGCTTGATTTTATAGCCGCATCACTCCCGGGTGTTTTCTTCACAACTCCCGGAAATAAATGCGCGTCACCAGCCAATCTCCCTCGATTTTGACGAAGTCAAGTTCGAGACTCACCTTGGCCCCATTTTGCAGATCGGCTGTGCCGCTCATAAAACCCGCGTTATTTTCAACCGACGTGCTGGTGAAGGTCCACCCGGTTGGCTGGAAATTGTACTCTAAAAAGAAGCCCCGTAATCCCTCGACACTGCCTATTTCATCGCGGAGACTGGGCGCGCACATATCGTAGGCTTTCTCGTAATCCTCCGCGCGCACCGCTTTCATGAAATCGCTGCCGGTATCGGCTACATCGCGCGTGAGGAAAAATGCACTCCCTGCGATCACCGCCACCAGCCCGACACACACCAAACACAATATAACTACGCCACCCCCAATGAATAAAAGTGTTCTTCTGGACATCAGCCACCTGCCTTTTTTGTTTTTCGACCATGATCAATTGAAGCATAATCACACTATAAGGGCAAACGAGGTACTCCCCACACCCCTGCCTATGGGGGCTACCCCGCTAAATCCAAAAGAACCATAAAAATAAGAAGCGCGTGTTGGTGCTGGGGATGCAACTGTTGCTTGCACCCTTTTTTATTTCTGGCGCGCGCGTGATGAACGAGTCAATCCTCAAGCTGTATCATAGCTATTTTGCCGACATCGCGCTCCCGTTCGCGTTCTATTTTTTGCTGACGATCAGCGAAACGCGCCATGCGTTTCTGAAACCCTGGTGGATCAAAGCCCTGTCGGTTTTCGCGCTATGTACCACGTCGGAAATCCTACAATATTTTGGCATCTTCGCGTTGGCACGCACCTTCGATCCGCTTGATATTGTGATGTATGGCCTGGAGGTGCTGTTGGCGGTGGCTGTTGAGCGCGGCATTTTTGCACCGCAGCTTGCGTTCTGGGACTAACAGCGCACACGGGAGTTCACTCCGCCACAATCTCTTGATCAAATGGTGGACGCCGCGCGCGCCAATGGACCAGCACATCCAGCACGGCCTCACGCGCTTGCCGCTGTACCTCCACCGGATACCCGTATTTGACCGTGTGCCGCTTGAACTCGTCCGTATCCAGCACTTCAACGCCGCCTTCCGCATTCATCACCACATCGAGATCGAGGTCCACAAACGTCACCGTCGTATCACTGATCTGTGGCGGAAGGCCGATGTTGCAATAGAAATGGGTGAATGTCCCGTCGGGCGTGTGGTGCATAAACACGTTGTACCAACGGTCGCGCCAGAAATATAGGTCCGAGCGCCGGTTGATGGGGTGCGTCCTGCCGCGCGTGATGTGGTGGAGGATGCCGTCGGGCACAGTGCGCAACTGCACGCCCGCACCGTCATCCGCGACCAGATGCGCCGCCATGCGGTAATGCACGTCACCGTTGTATTTGTGGGCTTCGACAGTCCAGCGGGGAAGGCGTTTTTTGATCACCAAGACCCCCTTACTCCCTGGGCACAAGCGTAGTACTAATTGTATTCCTTGTACTCACTCGGAACCGGGTTGGCCCCGTCCCAGACAATCCGCCGGAAGTGGTTGGGATCGGTGTTGCCTTCGGAATTAATTAGCAGCACCTGTGATTTCCGATTGAGGCCGAGCCGCTCGCGCAGTTCCTTCAGTTCTGGACGCTCCATGATGAACATTAGCGCACCCAGCGTCACTGCACCGGATTCGCCCGACACGATGAACGGGTCATCTTTGAGTGGCACGCCGTAAACGCGCATCCCTTTCGCTGCAACGTAGTCAGGACACGACAGAAACACGTCTGCGCAGTCGCGGAGAATGGTCCATGCCAACGGGCTGGGGTCGCCACAGGCTAGTCCAGCCATGATAGTATCGAGGTCTCCCGAAAAGCTGTGCGGCTGTCCGTCGCCTACTTTTACCGAGTGGTAAAGGCAGGCCGCTTTGTCAGGTTCCACCACTGCTGTGACCGGATCGTTCACCCCGAACAACTGGCGATAAAACCCGATCACTGCAGCCGCCAGCGCGCCCACTCCCGCCTGGGCAAAAACGTGGGTGGGTTTGACAATTCCCTGACCAGCGAGCTGTTCTTGTGCCTCGCTAAGCATCGTTGAATAGCCCTGCATCACCCAGCACGGCACATCTTCATAGCCCTCCCAGGATGTGTCAGAAATCACCTGCCAGCCGTGCTGTTGTGCGTCGTTGTTCGCCTGGCGTACCGCATCATCATAAGTCCCATCCACGACTCGTACATCCGCCCCATAGCTCGCAATCGCATCTATACGGGCCTTGCTGGTAAATTTATGCACATAGATCACCGAATGAAGGTGCATGGCGTTGGCCGCCCAGGCGACACCGCGCCCGTGATTACCGTCTGTCGCTGCCGCGAAGGTAAGCTCCCCCAGTTTGGCACGCATGTCACTAGACGTAAGTTGGGCGAACGGGATTTCCTGTTGATCAAGGCCCAGCATGGATTTGATCACGCGGTAAATGGCATAGGAGCCACCTAGAATTTTGAACGAGTTGAGGGCCATGCGCTGGGATTCGTCTTTAACCCAGATACCGCCGAGACCCAGCATCGCCGCCAAATGTGGGAGGCTCTTTAATGGGCTGATCTGGTACCCTGGAATCTGGCGGTGGAAGCTGCGCGCGAGGCGTGAAATTCCGGCGGGAAACACATGGTTGACGGCCTCGCTCTGCTGAACCGCACTCACCCACGTATTCTCGCACCATTGGACGGGAAACGGCGTCCTCTCCATCATTCTGTTCTCCATAAGTAGAAGCTAGTTCAATATACGGTTGATTTAGCGCAGCATGATGACGACCACGGGTAGACGCCGAAAAGCCCCGTAGAGGTCGAGGCTTGCAGTGTGGCTGTGGAGGTGAAAGGCTACGGTCTACTCAGCGTCAGGAGCAGGCCCGCGTCCCTTCTTATAGCGGTACGTGATGCGTCCGCGTGTCAGGTCGTAGGGCGTCATCTCAACGCGTACCCGATCCCCCAACAGGATGCGAATGTAATACTTGCGCATCTTGCCGGAAAGATAGGCCAGCACCTTGTGCCCGTTATCCAGTTCCACCGTGAACTGGGTGTTGGGCAGGGCTTCGACGACCGTCCCTTCCATTTCCATCTTTTCTTCAGGACGTTTTGCCATCTGTTCTCTGGTCTTTCTCTGGCTTGCGTGTACGGGAGTACAGATTCACGCCAGCGGCGTGTGCTGTGCATGACAAGGGGCAAACGTGGCCCCTTGCCAGCCCAGCGATTCACGCAGCAGCAACCCACGCACAGTTTGTCACATACAGCGGGTCACGGCCACGCTCAAGGTTTTACCGATTGCGCTGCTTGCGCTGCTTGCGACGCGCGCGGCGAATGGCCTTTTTCTTTTGAATCCGGCGCAGTTCGCTTTTGGAAACGTGCCAGCGCTTGCGGCGGACGGTGCTTAACACACCGCTTTTCGCCACGGACTTACGGAAACGCTTGAGCAGTTGTTCTTGCGATTCGCCTGGCTGCAATTCAACGTGTGCCACTCAGTTCACCACCCTTCTGTAGAACTTAATTTGTGTACGGAGCTAAGACCCCCGGTATGTGGGGCATGAGGCCGTCAAGGTAAAGGGCAGGTTGCAAGAACCTGCCCCGTGTTATTTTCAGTTGAGATGAAATGCTTATTCCGTCTCAGTCTGTGCCTCATCCTCGGCTACCGGTTCCTCTACCGCTGATTCTACCGTGTCCGGCTCGCTTACGCCAGCCTCAATTTCAGCAGATTCTTCAACGGCAGCGTCAACCACGTCTTCAACCACATCGTCTTCAACAATGGCGTCTTCGACAACGGCGTCAACCACCACGTCTTCAACAATCGTGTCTTCGGCAACGTCTTCAACCACGTTGTCAACCACATCTTCAACCACGTCGTCGACCGACGGAACGTCGGCAGCGTCTTCGTATTCAGCGGCAGCGTCGGCCAACGCGCTCATCTCGCCCAATGCATCTTCCACGTCACGGATGCTCAGGCCAAGACGCTGGCGGTGCGGCTCGATGCTGATGATGCGCGCATTGATCTGCATGCCTTCACGTAGCACATCGGTCGGGTCCGCCGGGGCCGGATCGGAGATCTGGCTGGCGTGCAGCAGCGCTTCGATGCCGGGTTCCAGGCTCACGAACGCGCCGAACGAGGTCACGCGGCTGATCGTACCCTCGACGACCTGTCCGACATGGTACATTTCGTCCACCTGCGACCAGGGGTTCGGCTGCAAGCGTTTGAGCGACAGCCCAATCCGGCGGCCTTCCTGGTCCAGACGCAGCACGTACACGTCAACCTTTTCGCCCACGTTCAAGACTTCGCGCGGATGCTTCACGCGATGCCACGCCAACTCACTGATGTGAATCAGGCCGTCGGCTCCGCCGAGGTCCACGAACGCGCCGAAGTCACGCAGGCCGCTCACGACACCGCTACGAATCTCGCCCTCGGACAGGCTCGCCAGCAGGTCATCCTTGAGCGCGTCGCGCATTTCGCGCTGTGCCTCACGCTGGCTGAGTACCAGGCGACGACGACGACGATTGACCTCGATCACCTTGACGGTGATTTCCTCGCCGACCATGCGGTTCAGGAAGTCGATACGCTCGTCTTCGTTCAGGCCGCGCGGCAGATTCACGACATGGCTGGCCGGGATGAACCCGCGCAGGTTGCCATACGGCACAATCAAGCCGCCGCGATTGGCGTCTGCGACCACGCCTTCGTGAATGTCTTCGTTGCTCATCATTTCTTCGGCACGAATCCAGTCTTCGGCTTGCTTGGCTTGTGCCACCGACACGATCATGTTCCCGTCGGAGTCTTCAGTGCGCACAATCATGACCGGCACTTGGTCACCGACGTTATAATGCACGTCGTGGCCGACCCGTTCGAGATCGTTGCGTGTGACCACACCGTCGCGCTTCATGCCGATGTCTACCAACAGCCCAACGTTGTCGATAGAGAGTATCGTCCCCGTGACGATGTCGCCGCGCACGGGCATCTGGACGGCGAAGGATTCTTCTAACAGTGTCAGAAAATCCATCTCCGCTTCTGGAACTTCAGTTGTGATTTCTGTATGTTCGGCCATTTCTAACCCTACGATAGTTTCCCCCCCTGGGGTGGATTTTGATTTACTCTGGGGTTGGGGAGACACAAAAAAACCGGTATCGATCACTCCAGGGCGTGATCGGGGTCCGGTTGAATCGTTATGCGCCTAGCGCGCTGCGCGAGTGCAGAATGTGTACGGTTGCTGTGTGGTTCGAGAACCCAAGCGACTTAATTAACGCAAGCGCGCCCTCCCTTCCAGAGTGCGAGCATTATAGCGGCGTAGCGGATGTTTGTCAAACCTGATTACGGCGATATGACGGCGGAACTGCCCCGTAACTCCGTTGTCGGTTAAAACACAGCGGCTCGTGGTCGAGTCATAAGCTGGTCCCGGCTTACGTGCGGATAGCGTGTACTGTAGCACATTTTCTCAAACCATATTGTCGTGTGGTGCAGTAATGGGGCGGGCGTGATCGCTCCCCTGCATTTTCGGGGTGGAAACTCGGCCCTGAACGCGCTAAGATCAGAATTATGGGCAGGGCTGAGGTTGTAGTGTCTGGAAAGCGGAAAAATGTTAGACTTCAGTCAGGTGTTAAAAGGCCGTGTTGACATTTGTGTTTTAAATCGCGTTGTTTTATAGACGACATGCCAACACTACCGAGTTAAAGTTTTCGTAGTCGGGAATCGGCAAGTGCAACACGTACACAGAGAGGGAAAGATCGTGCAACCGACACAAACACCTGCATTTACACGTTCTGATGTACAGATTCGGGCGGCGCGCGCAGACGACCGCGTCGCGCTCGAAGCGATTGCCGGCCAAATCTGGGAAGGCCACGACTATTTGCCGCGCGTGCTGGACGAGTGGGTCACGGATGAGGCGGGCGGTTTCTGGGTCGCGACGGTGCATGATCGCGTGATCGGTGCGATTAAGCTCACGCGTTTTGCGGAGGGCGAATGGTGGATGGAGGGGCTGCGCGTGGACCCGGCCTATCAGGGCCTGGGCTTCGGGCGGATTATGCATCATTTTGTCATTAACCAACTGCGGCAGCGCGGCGCGGGCGAGGTGCGTTTTTCGACGGCGTCGCTCAATGGGGCGGTTTTGCAGCTTGCGCGCGAAACCGGTTTTCAGCGCACGGCGATATTCTTGCCGTATGGCGGCGATCCGTTGGCGGAACCGGTGCAGCAGTTGCAGCCGTTGGGACCGGATGATCTGGCGCGCGTTCAGGCGTGGATCAACGCATCACGCTATGTCGAGGCGGTGCAGCGCAGTGTGGAGCGGAACTGGTCGTATTACCGCCTGACCGAGATACGTCTACGGGGATATCTCGCGGATGGGTTGGTCTACGGTTGGCCGGGGTCCGATGGCGCGCTCGGCGGTGTGATCATGCTCAATCCCACGGACAAGGATCGTTGGCCGGAGGAACGGGCGCTGAAGATTGGCTATCTCGACGTGCCAGAAGCGGCGCTCGCGGAGGCGGTGCGCGATCTGCGGCGGTTGGCAGCCGCAGAGGGTCGCGTGCGGATGCGCGTCAAGGTGCTGAATGAGGCGGCGCGCGTGGCTGCCGTCGAAGCTGGCGGTCTGGTGCGTGATTGGGAGGGCGAGGTGTGGCTGTTTGCGCGTCCCATCAGCCTGACCGAGGGCGCGAACGCGTTGTACGACACCCCGCCGAACATGAATTAGCCTAACCTCACCCCCCGGCTCCCTCTC
>CBEVZO010000143.1:0-7775 GCA_965554365.1 uncultured Anaerolineae bacterium | reverse complement strand
CTGGACCGATGTGTTTCAGGAAGTCCTCTCTGCCGATGACATGCCACAGGGCAAACCGGCTCCCGATGTTTATATTGAGATCACACGCCGTCTGAATGTTGCTCCGGTGCACACGGCGATTTTGGAAGATTCGGGAAACGGCATTTTGTCTGGGCATAGCGCGGGCGTCAAGATCATTGCCGTGCCGGACGCGGTGCATTGTCCTGTGCCGGATGTGCTGCAAAAAGCCGACTGCGTGCTGGACTCGCTGAACGACTTCACGCCGGACCTGCTTACGGACCTGTAACCGGGGCTTCACCATGACCGCTCCCTCGTGCGCATCACGCCGTCGCTACTGGCGCAAGCTGCTGCTTACCACCGTGATTCTGCTACTGGTGGCGATCATCGGCACGCCGTCGTTGGCCGGATTCATGATGACGTATGCGATGGTTTACGGGCCATGTGTTGCTGATCCCACCACGCCGGGCAATTTCGGCTTGGCGTATGAAGACCTCACCATCGACGCCAGCGCAGGGGGCCAGTTTGACGCATTCTTCATCCCCGGCAGCACCCGCGCGGCGATCATTATCCCGCCCACGATGCGCGGCGGGCGCGGCAACCGCCTACACCTCGCTGATCTGTACGCGCGGCACGGCTACGCGGTGTTGACGTTTGACTCGCGGCGCTGCGCGGATATGGGACCGCTTAGCCTGGGTTATGCAGAAACCGAAGAAGTGGGCGATGCGCTGGCCTATCTGCTGGCACGCGATGACGTAGACCCGACGCGCATCGGAATCACGGGATTCTCATCGGCGGGCGCAACGGCGGTTATGTCCACTGCGTTGTATCCTGATCTGCGTGCGGTCGTGGCAGAGGGTGGCTACGGGGATTTTGCCGAGGGCGCGATTGGGTTAGGCACAGGCGGTGATAATGTGCTGGAAGCGATCTTCAAATGGTCGCTCGGCGCGAGCTATCGCATCCTGACCGGCGTAAATATCAACAAGCTCAGCCCGCAGGACATGATCGGCGCTATTGCCCCGCGTCCGATCCTGCTGATCTACGGCACGGAGGAACGCAGTCTGGCCGGGGCCTACGACCAGCTTGCTGTCGCCGGAGATAACGCGGAATTGTGGGTTATCAAGGGCGCGGGTCACGGACACTATCTCGATGTTGCGCCGGAGGAATACGAACAGCGCGTGATCGCATTTTTTGACAAAGCCCTGTTGAGTGCGGAACATTAGAGACAATAGGGCAACTATTCTTCTTTTGGGACTTGTTTTTGGATGGAGTGTGACACTTTGGAACCTACGATCATTGTACACGGCGGCGCGTGGCGCATCGCGGAAGAAACACACGCCGATCACATTGGGGGGACGCATGTCGCCGCTGAAGCAGCCTGGGAAATCCTGTCGGCGGGCGGCTCGGCGCTGGATGCGGTCGAGAAGGCCGTCAGCGTGATGGAAGACGATCCGACCTTTGACGCGGGCGTCGGCAGCGTACTCAATCGCACTGGCGACATCGAGATGGACGCGATCATCATGGATGGTAACACGCTGGAACTGGGCGCAGTGGCAGCGGTACGCGGCATCACCAGTCCGATTCAACTCGCGCGTATGATTCTCAAACACCCGGATCACAATATTTTGGTGAGCGAGGGTGCGCGCCGGTTCGCGGAACAGCGCGGGATGCGGCTCTGTGCCGAGGCGGAACTCACCGTGCCGCGCGAGATTGAACGCTATCGCCGCTTGCAGCAAACACCCGAATACGAGCTTTCACACGAATTCCGGCCCACGATGGGCAATCCGCAGGACACGGTTGGCGCGGTGGCGCTCGACGCGGAAGGCAACGTTGCTGCCGCTACATCAACCGGCGGCGCAGCGTACAAGCTGCCGGGTCGTGTGGGTGATTCTCCGCTGGTGGGGTCTGGTGCGTATGCTGATAATCTGACCGGCGGCGCATCGACCACCGGGCACGGCGAGAGCATTATGCGCGTTGTGCTGGCGAAAACGGCTACCGATGCGCTGGCGCACGGGATGAACGTGCAAGAAGCCGCCGACCACGCGATCAAGACGATGTTCGACCGCACAGGCGGTTATGGCGGTATTATCCTGCTCGACCATACGGGGCAGCGGGCGTTTGCGTACAACACGCCGCACATGGCGGTGGCCTGGGCCGATGAGCAAGGCCAGATTCACGCCCGGATCAAATCCTGAGAGGACCGGTAACTTTATGCAGCGGCGTTTAGTGTGGATCATGGTACTCAGCATCGGAGTGGTTGTGTTAGCCGTGTCCGGCTGTGGACTTGTGCAGGACACCTCGCCAACCGTCACGCCCATTGTGATCACGGCTACACCTGCGCCGAACATCATGCCGGTGGTGGCAACCGAAACGCCGCAGCCGACCTCGGTCTTGGCCGCGACCAGTGCCGTCGCGCTGCCGACACAGGGCGCACGCACTGTCACGCCCACTCCCGCCCCGCCGATCACCATGACGCCTAGCTTCACGCCCACTGCTACCGACACCCCTGTGACGCAAGGCGCGGTCAACTTTGTGCCGGTGGGCGGTTTTGGCAGTGGCGTCAGCGGGGGCACAGGCTGCGCGAATGTGCCGCAGGGTACGTTCGGTGCGATCTACCAGGGCGATCCCAACCTGCCCACCGCGTTAGGCTGTCCGCTGGCTCCGGCAGGTAGCAGCGCCGGCAGCGCCTACCAGCCATTCCAGAACGGATTCATGGTCTGGGTATCGTCGCTTGGCGCGCAGCCACAATCAGCGATCTATGCCTTCTACAACAACGGAACCTACCAGCGCTTCAACGACACTTTCCGTGATGGCGTGGACCCAGCCAGCAGCGGCGCAGCACCTCCGTCAGGCGGGCTGTTGGAGCCGGTGCGCGGGTTTGGTAAAGTCTGGCGTGAGAATCCCACCGTCAGCGGGACGCTTGGTTGGGCCACGACCGGCGAAAGCGCAGGCTCGGCGCAGGTGTTGTTGTTCGAGCGTGGTGAGATGCTCAGCGTGACACAAACGGGACAGACTTACATCCTGATCACGGGCGCGCCGGGCACCTGGACCGCGCGTTAAAACACACAGCAACACGTAGGGGCACTGCTCTGCCGTGCCCAGGGCGGGCTTTGGTCAAATTGGGCACAGTAGAACAGCGCTCCTACAAAGCCGAAGTGTAGCCACAGCACCAGAATCAAAACCGGGCGGAGAGTAGTAGTAAACAATCTAATCTCACGCCCGGTGATTGATCATGCGGCGACTACATCAGCGCCGCCAGCGTTATTCTTCTTCTTCGCTGGCAAACGCTTGCCAGGGACCGTGCATCCCCTCATAGGTCACGCCGTAGTACACGCGCATTTCGCTGTTGTCGCGCTGCACGAGATCGTACCGTGTCGCGCCCCCGCGCTTATACCGTTTCCAAAGCCCCACATCGCCTTGCCATTCGACGTTCTTCGGCTGGATGGGGTTGGACTCTTTCTCGGTGATGGCGTAATGCCACAACCGCCGCGCGGATTTCCGCGTGACGTTCTTCACCACGTTGCCATTACGCAGATCGCGCATGACATGATACTTCATGCCCTTGCGCTGTTCTGTGCCGATGATCTCGACACCTGTACGCGGCGCTTCAACCGATCCAGCCGGAGCTGCTTCTCTAGCGGGCGGCGGCGCTTGCTGATCGTCGGTTTCCGTCAGCGCAGACATTTCAGCAGTCGCTAATGTTAATGTGCCCTGCTTGGCGAGATTTTGGCGCACAAGCTGGAAGATTTCGTCGCGCACGGCGAGGTTCGTCTCCGCTTCGTCGCGCACGTAGATTTTGTTGTCGTCGATGGCGTAAGGCGGGTCGGACCCACGCGGCACTTGCAACCGGATCACTGGCTTGCCCCGTGTTTCCAATACGTCAATCACCACTTCTATCGGCGGCGTGATCTTGTGTTCAATCTCATTATTCAGCGCCTCGACGGCCTCGGCGACATTATCCACACCGACCGGCGCATCTTTCGCTTTGCCGCTGGCCCCGATATAAATCGTGCCGCCGTTCGTGTTTGCCAGCGCGCACACATCCGCGATCACTGCGTACAACCGTCCGCCCCGGCGCGTCAGGCCTTCGTGAAACGTCTGCACAATGCTCGCGCCTTCTTCACGCGCGTTTTGCACATGATCATAGGGCGCGTGGCTGGCGCGGTACGGGCGCGTGCGAGCGAAGTCGTTGCTCTGGAATACCTTGTACAAGTCGTCGAACGTGGGACGGGGAAGCTGCACTTCGGTCACACGGTCGCCCACGCCCAGGTGTTTCTGGTTACGCGGGTCTGTTTTCAGGCGGTGCGCATCTGAACCTTGAATGCACCGCATCCGGCGCGGGTATTCCGGCTTGGTCCCGTCAAAGAAACGCTGCGTGCTGCGGCGGCTTTTACGTTCCAGATCGGTGACTTCCAGTGCGTGAAGATACGGGTCTTGCGTGTAGGCGATTTTGGTCTGTCCGCCAAAGTCAAACCCGCGCATCGCCACACCATGACTCGAATTGGCGTGCGCCGCGATGACGATCCCGCCCGCATGGTTGATCATTTGGTATGCGGTGAGTACGTCCGACGACGCGCCAACGTTAGAACCACCTTCGTCCAGCGCCTCTGGGGGAATATTCAGGCTGAGCAGAATGTGTTCCAATTGGCGCACCGGGGTATCCGGCGCGAAAATGCCGAGAATATGGAACCCGAAGGTCGCCGTAAACTCAAATCCCGGCAGCACCAGCACTTTATCCAGCAGCCGCCGGTATTCCGCAAGCCGGTGTTTTTCCTCGGCCTCGATGCGTCCCAGGTCTTCGAGATATTCGAGTTGTTCGATTTCTTCCACCATCGTCTTATACCCGGTCACGGTGTTGTGATCGGTAAACGCGATGATGTCCAGTCCGCGCATTTCAGCGTGGAGCAAAATATCCAGGTAGCTGATGTTTGGTTCTTGATAATCCGCCGAACCGGGCGTATGCAGATGCAGGTCCATGCGGAACCACTGCGTCTTTGAGCGTCGTTTTGACCTCACGAAGCCTCTCTCTCTGTCTGGTTAGTTTTTAGTTGAAAGTTTTTAGTTTTTAGTAAAACCTACCGTCTCTACAGCAAACACACGCTGACAGAGCGGCAAGCACCGCAAACCAAAACTAACAACCAATCACTTAGCACTTAGAATCGTTATCCTGACACAGAGAAGGCCGAGTTACCCAAGCAAATCGTAGAAAATACCGGCCAAATCGTTTGGCTCGAACGGCTTGATCATAAACATATTGGCTCCGGCAGCGAGTGCCTCGTCCTCTTTGTCAAGCCCTGACGCGACGACAATGGGTGTATTCGCAAATTCATCGATCTGACGCAACGTCGTGATGAGTTCCAGGCCATTCATGTCCTGCAAATGAAAATCGATCAACATCACTTCGGGTTGCGCTTCATGCACCAGCGTCAATGCGTCCTGACCGCGCGCCGCAGTAAATACCTCGAAACCATCCATTTCGAGCAATGTTTGCAGCAATCTCACAGTCGTACGGTCGTCGTCTACAATTAAAATCCTGGGCAAAGCAGCCTTCCTCCTAATATGTGACCCGCGCGCGATGATTCCGGGTCACGCGTTACAGCCCCCAACTTAAATCCCCCATGCACGCGCTGTGTTAGTGTGCCTTTTCTGACGACGCAGGTGCGTCGTCCGCATACGGGGTCAAGGTGGCATCCAACACCGCGCTCACGTCGTCCACAAACACGAACGTCATTGCCTCGCGGACTTCCTCCGGCACGTCGTCGATATCATGTTCGTTGCGGCGCGGCAGAATTACGGTATCTAATCCTGCCCGACGCGCAGCTAACACTTTATCCTTGATTCCGCCAACTGGCAACACTTGACCGCGCAGCGTGATCTCGCCGGTCATCGCCACGTTGCGACGCACCGGACGCCCAGTGAACAGCGACATCAACGCCGTTGCCATCGTAACGCCCGCCGAGGGACCGTCCTTCGGTACGGCTCCCGCCGGGACATGCAGGTGGACATCGTGCTTCTCGAAGTAATCGTGGGGCAGGCCATATTGATTGGCTTTCGAGCGAATGTAGCTGAAAGCCGCACGTGCGCTTTCCTGCATCACTTCGCCCAACTGCCCAGTATACTGGAACCCCTTGCTGCCCCGCATCTGCGCCGCTTCAACAAACAACACATCGCCGCCGAAGACCGTCACCGACAGGCCAATCGCCACGCCGGGGGTATCGGTGATACGTTCTTCGATCTCGGTCTGGTAGCCAAAGCGCGGATGGTCGAGGTGGTCGATGATATCACCTTCATCCACGACCGTCATACCCTCGTGGCCCTCCGCGATCTTGGTGACGATCTTGCGTGCCACACGCCCGATTTCGCGCTCCAGACTGCGCACACCAGCTTCGCGCGTATAGTCGCGGATGATGATCTGGATTGCGGCTTCGGTGAATTCGAGTTCGTCTTCGCGCAAACCGTTCTCACGAATCTGGCGCGGGACCAGATATTGCAAGGCGATCTGCACCTTCTCCTGCTCAGTGTACCCGCTGAGCGCGATAATCTCCATACGATCCAGCAGCGGGCGGGGGATGGTATCGAGTGTGTTGGCGGTGGTGATGAACATCACCTCAGATAAATCAAACGCGACATCGAGGTAGTGATCGCGGAACTCGGAATTCTGCTCCGGGTCCAACACTTCCAGCAGCGCGGACGCCGGATCGCCCCGGAAGTCGCGCCCTAGCTTGTCGATCTCGTCGAGCATGATCACCGGGATACGGCTGCCGATCCGCCGTAAAGTCTGGATTAAACGCCCCGGCATCGCGCCGATGTAGGTGCGACGGAACCCGCGAATCTCGGCTTCGTCGCGCACACCGCCCAGTGACATGCGCGTGAACTTGCGCCCCATTGCGCGGGCAATCGACGCGCCCAACGACGTTTTACCGACACCAGGCGGTCCCACAAAGCACAGAATCGCGCCTTGTCTGTCGCGGCGTACATGATCCACGACTTCACGGTCTTCGAATTCGCCGGCGCGTTCCTGACGCAGCTTGCGCACCGCGAGATATTCCAGGATGCGCTGTTTGATGTCCGACAACCCGTAGTGATCGGTTTCGAGAACCGTGCGTGCATTGCCGATTTCCAGATTGTCGTCGGTGCGCACATCCCAGGGCAGATTCACCATCCAATCGAGATACGTGCGGATCACGCCGTATTCTGCTGCGGCAGTTGGTAGTTTCGCCATGCGGTCGAGTTCGCGTCGGGCCTCTTTTTCGGGTTCTTCCGGCATATTCGATTCTTCGAGCTTGCGGCGAAACTCTTCGATCTCGACCGTCTGCTCATCGCCTTCGCCCAGTTCGCGCTGGATCGCCTTCAACTGCTCGCGCAGATAGTATTCGCGCTGCGTCTTTTCCATCTCAGACTGGGCTTCCGACTGAATGCGGTGGCCCAGTTCCAACACTTCGAGTTCTTTCGCGAGAATCCCCATCAAGCGGTGTAGCTTCTCATTGGTGGAATCGATGCGTAGTAGTTCCTGCTGTTCAGCCACCCCAATGCGGATATACGTCGCCAGCGCATACACCAGTTGCAGCGGGTCATCGACGTTCAGGGCCGCGTTCGTGAGTTCGGTGGGGATGCTGGGCACGAGGTCCGCCATCCGCCCAAACTGCTCGATCACGTTGCGCATCAGCGCCTTGACTTCGAGTTCGTCTTCGATGATTTCGGGCATTGGTGTTACGCGCGCGACGAGATACGGCTCAGTGTTAGTATATTCGTCCACCTTGATGCGCGCTATGCCCTGT
>CBEVZO010000142.1:0-7788 GCA_965554365.1 uncultured Anaerolineae bacterium | reverse complement strand
TCGGCGATTCCGGGCGTCAGGGAAGACATGACGCAGCTCATCTTGCAAGTTAAGCAGTTGTGTCTCAAGCTCTACGACGCTGATTCGGCACGGCTGCGGCTGGATGTGCATGGCGAAGGTACGGTCACGGCAGCAGACATCATCTGCCCGCCGGAGGTCGAGGTCATCAACCCCGACCTGTACCTGTTCACGTCGGACTCTGAAGACGTGCAACTTGAGATCGAATTCACGGTGCAGAGTGGACGCGGGTTCTCGCCCGGCGAAGAACGCGGTCGGCTGCCGATTGGCGAACTGCCGATAGACGCGATCTTCAGCCCGGTGTCGCGCGCGAATTACGATGTGGAACGCGCCCGTGTAGGGCAGCGCACCAACTATGACAAGCTGATTCTGGAAATCTGGACCAATGGCACAGTCCGCCCCGAAGAGGCGATGAGCCAGGCCGCAGAAATTCTGATGAAGCATCTGATCATCATGGCCGGGGTCAGCGAAGAATCGTTGCTGCCACCGGTAGAAGTAGAAGAAGAGCCGGACCCCAACGCCCTGCCGCCGGAGACGTACGAGACTCCTATCGAAACGTTGGACCTGAGCGTGCGCGTGTTCAATTCGCTCAAGCGCACAGGCATCACCAACGTGGGCGAGGTGCTGGAAATGCTGGATCGCGGGCCGGATGCTATGCTCGCCATCCGTAATTTCGGCGAGAAGTCGCTGGTCGAGTTGATCACGCGGCTCAAAGAGAAGAACTATCTTCCCGAAGATCATGATATCTTCGCCGGAAGCTAACACGGACATACAAGGACACGGGCCGTTATGCGACACAAAGTAGCAGGCAAGCGCCTGAGCCGAAGCAAGGATCATCGCCGCGCACTGCGCCGCAACTTGATCAACGCCTTGTTCGAGCACGAGCGCATCAAGACGACAAAAGCCAAAGCAGCTGCCATTCGCGGTGAAGCGGAAAAGCTGATTACCATGGCCAAGCGGGCATTGGCGACCGGTGATAACGGTCGTCAGGTTCACGTACGGCGTATTCTGAATTCGCGGCTGAACAACAAAGCCATCGTTGCCAAGATTTTTGACGAACTCGCACCTCGTTACGAGGATCGTCCCGGCGGCTACACGCGCACCTACAAAATTGGGATGCGCAACGGCGATGCTGCGGAAATGGCGCTGATCGAACTCGTGGATCGCGAGGACGAGTAAGCGTACGATGCCCCACACGGATCGTCCACCGAAGACGGTGCGGCGCTACCGGGCGGTATTGGCCTACGATGGGACGCGTTATCGCGGGTTCCAGCGGCAGGCCGGTGATACACCCACTGTGCAAGGGGCATTAGAGGCAGCGATCCAGCGGGTGACGCAGCAAGCGGTCACCATCATCGGTGCAGGTCGTACGGATACAGGCGTTCACGCCACCGGACAGGTTGTAGTATTTGATGCAGCCTGGCGGCATCCGACCGAAGCGCTTTGGCGCGCAATCAACGCAAACGCGCCGGATGACATCGCGCTGCAATCGCTGAACGACACTGACGCGGCGTTTCACCCGCGTTTTGACGCGCGCAGCCGGACCTACGAATACACACTCTATGTTGCCCCGGTCCGGCAGCCGATCTTAAACAATTGGGCATGGCATGTTCCGGCCCGCGCGCTGGACCTGGATTTGATGCAGCACGCGGCGCACTTGCTGCTTGGCTCGCACGATTTCGCGACGTTCGGGCAGCCGCCGCAGGGCGATAACACTGTGCGTGAGATGTTGCATTCAGAGTTCACGCCAGTGCGCGCGCTGAGGCCGGAAGGGCGCGTGATACGCTATACCATCGCGGCGAACGCTTTTCTGTATCGCATGGTGCGGCGGATCATGGGCGCGCTGGTACGCGTCGGCAGCGGGCAAGTGACGCTGGACGCGTTCGAGACGGCCTTCCGCGCGGCGGATAAGACATGGTCCAACCAAACGGCTCCTGCACGGGGGCTGTGTCTGACAACGGTAACGTATGAGGTTGGCGGGGAGACGCCCGCTGGAGTTTAACGAATGAAGGTCAAAACTTACACACCCAAGCCGGATGATATCCAGCGCGAGTGGTTTGTGATCGATGCGAAGGACCAGACGTTGGGGCGTCTCGCTACTCAGATCGCAACCCTGCTGCGCGGAAAGCACAAACCGATCTTTGCGCCACATGTGGACGTGGGCGACTTTGTGATCGTGATCAACGCGGAAAAAATCCGTGTGACCGGCAACAAGCTCGACCAGAAGATGTACTACCGCCACTCGCAGTACCCCGGTGGGCTGAAACAGCGCACCTTGCGCGAACTGTTGGACATGTTCCCGGATCGCGTGATTGAGAAGGCTGTTAAGGGGATGCTCCCGAAAAATAAGCTCGGTCGTAAAATGATCAAGAAACTGAAAGTTTACGCCGGCGAAACGCACCCGCACCAGGCCCAAAAGCCGAAGGTGTTTGAGCTGAAACAAGGATAGTGAAGCATGAGCACACAGTATTATGAGGGAATTGGGCGTCGCAAGCGGGCCACGGCGCGCGTGCGTCTGTGGACGGGTGGTAACGGCACGGTCATCATCAACGACAAGCCCGGTGAAGACTTCCTGCCGCGCATAGGTGATCTCGACGCCGCGATGGACCCCCTGCGTGTAGTCGGCCAAGAAACCGCCTACAACGTGACGGTGAAGGTGTCCGGTGGTGGTATCAGTGGTCAGCGTGATGCGATCCAGTTGGGTCTGGCTCGCGCGCTGCTCAAGATTGAGCCGGAATGGCGTAACCAGTTGCGCCAGGGTGAATTCCTCTCGCGCGACCCGCGCATTAAAGAGCGCAAGAAGCCCGGTCTCAAGCGTGCCCGTAAGGCTCCGACCTACACCAAGCGTTAAACGGCACTCCCGTTTTACGGTTGACGATCAACAGACAACGCCCCTGAAGTTTTTCGGCAGGGGTTTTGTCTGTTTGAGTTGCCCCGGACGAGAATTGCCGATAGCACAAAGAGATCACCATGTATGATCATCGCAGATCGCCCGGCCCTACAAGGACCGGGCTATAGTTCGGAAGGATCGTAAAGGCCCTTGATCTCACGTCATGTGAGGGCGCTTTAGCGTTCTTTAATTTTGTGTAGCTGAGGGTTTCAGCCCTCAGTGTAGCACACGACCGCACATAGTCATTTTCAGAGGAATACTTCATGTCCATCCGCACCGTTATCCCACACCTCGACGCGATTCTGACCGCTGCCGGGTTGGACGATCCCGCAGGCGTGCAGCTTGTGGACGCGGCACACGTCGCGACGCTGCACCATCCGCCGCTAAACCCCGATCTGCCTGCGCTGCTGGTTGTTGATACGGTGCTTGATCTGGAGGCGCTCCAACAGGTGCTATTGAACCAGTATTCACCGGAACACGCATTGCACGTCGTGCGCGGCATAGTAACCGGCACAGTGCCTGTGGCCGAGGTGTTGACGCTCGACGGGCTGGGCGAGCTTGCCGCGCCTGAGGCGGATGCATGGTGTGTGATCGTCGTCGCGCCACTGCCACAAGCGAGCAGTTTTGCGCGGTTCCAGGAGACGATTGCGCATCTCCGCGCGCCGGAGGGCTGTCCCTGGGATCGCAAACAGACGCACCAATCGCTGCGCCCGTACCTGCTTGAAGAAGCGTATGAAGTCCTCGACGCGCTCGACGCGGGCGATGTGACCTTGCTGCGCGAAGAGTTGGGCGATTTACTGCTGCAAATCGTGCTGCACAGCCAGATCGCGGTGGGCGCTGGCACGTTCCGCATGGCGGACATCATCGCGCACATCAACGCGAAGATCGTGCATCGTCATCCGCATGTGTGGGGCGATGTGGACGCGGCTGACGAAGAAGCTGTCAAAGAGAATTGGGACCGGATCAAGCAAGCCGAGAAGCAGGAAACCGAGGGGCGTGAGTCGCGGTTGGACGGTGTGCCGAAGTCGCTCCCGGCGTTGTCGCAGGCGTTCAGCTATCAAGACCGCGCCGCGCGTGTGCGTTTTGACTGGCCGGTGATCGAACCGGTGATCGCGAAGGTCCACGAGGAAATCGCGGAACTACACGCCGCTGAGACCGCCGAAGAACGCGAGCAGGAGTTGGGCGATCTGCTGTTCGCGGTGGTGAACTGGGCGCGCTGGTTGGGCGTGGATCCAGAATCCGCGCTGCGTGGCACAAGCGGGCGCTTTTACCGCCGCTTCCACTACATTGAACAACATGTGAATGCGCAAGACCGCGCGTGGGACGATCTCACGCTCGACGAGATGGACGAACTCTGGGAGCAGGCGAAAGCTAACGGTCTGTAAGCCTCACTCCGCTTGCTTGTTGCGCACTTGTGCCTCAAACTTCGCCTGATCCACGACGAAGCGCTCGTGCGTCCCCACGCCGATTTGTTCTACTGCGTCAGACGCTTCAACCGCGAACACCAGCCGCCGCCCATCAACCTCGGTAAGCGTGGCGCGCGCTGTGACTTGCATCCCCATCAACGTAACGCTAGGCCAGGACAATCGTTGTCTTGGTTTTGCTTTACGGAGATGGAAATATGCTGTTTGCAGCACGAGTTTACCACACACAATCATATAATCTGACTGCACAATCGAATAATGCAGGCTGCGCGAGTAGTGATTCTGCTTGCGCTGTCCCCGGTTGCCTAGAAGTCGTTCCTACTGATCTGTATCTTGAGATCAGCGGGCGCGACTTCTTTTGCGTTCTGAAGGAGAACTTCAATGGCTAAAAAGAAATCCAACAATTCGAAATCGCTGCCGGGTAGCGTGGTCACTATTGGCCTGGACATCGGCTACGGCGTTGTCAAAGCAATCACGGACTCCACCGTGATCACCTTCCCATCCGTGATGGGCCATGCCCGCGAAATCAAATTTCAGCAAGAAGACATCACCGCCCGCCATCCCGGTGACCAGATTATCGACGATGAAGGCGAATGGTTTGTCGGTGAATTGGCACTGTCTCAACTACCACCCGGCGAACTGCTGCGGTTGCGCGGACGTACCGCCAACGAATCCATGATGGGCAATGCGTTCCGTCTGCGGCTGGCGAAAGTTGCTATCGGCAAGCTGCTGCATGGCATGTGGAACCGGGATGTGGTGCATCTACACATTGCTACCGGTCTTCCCGTTGACCACATGCGCGATGCGGCTGACCTGAAAACTACTCTCACTGGCCAACACCTCATCAAGACGGATACGGCAGAAATCATCGCCAATGTGGATGAAGTGATGGTCATGCCGCAGCCATACGGGAGCATATATGCCGCGACGTTAACTGAAGCAGGTGAGGTCAATGAGCGCCACACCTATATGCGCACCGGCGTGGTGGATGTGGGCACCTATACCGTTGACCTGGCGCTGGACGATAACGGTGAGTATGTGGACTCGGAAAGCGGCAGTGTGGAGAGCGGCGTGTACACCGCCCAGGAGCGAATCGCCGCTGCGCTCGAACGCGACTACCGGCAGAAGATGCCCTACAAGATTGTCGAACAAGTGCTGCGTACTGGCGTGTTCCGCGCCAGTGGCAAGCCAGTGGATTACTCCGAAGAAGTCGAAGAAGCGCTCTCCCCATTGCGCAGCGCGACCCTCAACCTGATGAGTGAGAAGTGGCAGCGCGGCATGACGGTGGACGTGGTTTTTCTGTCTGGTGGTGGGGCTGAATTGGTGGCCGACGAGGTATGTGAAGCGTATCCGCAGGCGCAGGTAGTGAAGGACGCCCAGCTTGCCAATGCACGCGGCTACTTGAACTACGCCCGGTTCATCGCGAAATGAGCCAGTAAGGGGGTGTTACCGGTACGACCGATCGGTAATACGGGTAATACTCTCTCAAGGAGAAACTGAGATGTCCAAATGTAAACCGCGCAAGCGTCAATACCGAACGATCACCTTCAAAGTCTTCTACGACACCGATGAAGACATTCTGGATTGGTGGGAAGGGATCGAGAACGGAGAACGCAGTGAGATGCTCCGTGACCTGATTCGAGATCGCATTACGGGGCATAACGGACGTCATCGCCCATCGCGAAAAAGCATCCCAGAACCGGAAGTTGAGCCGATGATGGAACTTGCCAGGGTTCGCGATGATACGACCTGGATCCGCGAAGCGCTGCACGACATGCCCGCCTACCTGGAGCAGGTCATCCAGACGGTAGCCGCGATGCAGCCAGCAATGGCAATCGCAGGAGGAGTGATTTCACTACCAACCGAACCCGCTTTATCCATGCAAGACAAGACTGAACGCGAAGCCAATATGAGGGAAAAGAAGTGGTAACACAATCGAATTTGAACATAGCAGAGACCATGCACGACGCGCGCCGCTGGCGTGGGCGGCTCGCCGCCCACCGGTCCGCACAGCGGACCGCAAAGGGACCCGGCACTGGTGCTTCTGTGCCAGGGGTTCACCGGGTCCCTTTGAGCCAGCTAAATCGCTGGCCCGCGCGTGGCGCGCGGGAGTCCGGTGGAGCGCTCGCCACGCAGCCACCGGTGCCGGGGTACGCCGCACTCCCCGCGTCTGTCGGCCCGGCGTCCCGGCCCCACCGACCGCACCCCGTACCGGGGCGCAAAAAACGTCGTGCCGCATCACTCATCAGCATATTGATCGTCCGCAAGACAAGGAGATTGTCCGCATGAATCATCAGGAACTCGTGACTGCCATTGCACGACGTTTACCCCATCGCTCCAAACGTGAAGTGGCTGAAGTGGTTGAGGTGCTAGTGGATATCTGCATCGAGCAGTTGAGCCAAGCCGGTCGAGTTGTTCAGATAGCCGACCTTGGGCAGTTGTCCATTGACGTCCACCAATTGCGGGTCGCTGGTGCGGTGCGCAAAACATTGCTTGAGTATCACGGCGCAGAACGACCAGTAACGTTGAGACGAATTGTAGGACGCTTCCGACCAGCGCCGCGACTGCGCCATGCTATCGAATCTGTCATCAAGGAGGGTGTGAATTGAAGAAAGCGCGATATACCGAACGGGTGACTATCGGATTCACGCCGGATCAGGCCCGGCGCTTGGAAGAACTGGCGCGTGTCCGGTCGCGCAAAGGCGAAACCATCCACAAAGCCGACCTGATCCGCACCGCCGTGACCTTCTATTTCATGCACCAGGATGATCTGCCCGGCTCGCGCAAAGCGATTGCAAGGTCGGTGGAGGGCAAGATTGCGGAAGTAGATCAGAAGTTAGATCACCTGACCGCAACGCTCGAAAACTTCATTGGGCGCGTAACGAAACGGAGGTCATAACTATGGACCCGAAGCAGATGTGTGTGGCGAACGTGAAGTACAAGAAACCAACCGCCGACGATACCAAACACGCCAAAGGGTTGCTGCGCTACCTGACCTATCGCGATAGCCGCGATGGGCACATCAAGCAGGTGTCAGGGCGTGATCGTTGGGTAGATCATGGCCTGGGCAGCACGGTGGGCGAGATCGCGGATACCTGTGAGCAGTACCGGAGTAAGCATGTGCTGGCGTTTACGCTTGTGTTCAATCCTAATCCGGGGCTGATTGCGATGGTGCCGGAAAACCGCCGCCCTCGGTTTGTGCGTGAACTGACCGAAACCACGCTGGATCGTTTCTTTGAAGCACGCGGCATCGAGGGCGGCATCGAGCACAGCTATGTCACGCACCACCGCGAAAGCGAAGACCGACAATCACCAGGGATGCACAACCCGCATACACATGTCATCTTGCCGGGCACGTATTTCGATGAAGACATGGGCGAACGGGTGCCGCTGTTTTTCAGTCGCAACAAACAGGTGAATCACATCGAAATGCTGCACGACGTCACCGAGCAGACG
>CBEVZO010000141.1:0-7833 GCA_965554365.1 uncultured Anaerolineae bacterium | reverse complement strand
TTTGCGTCCCTCCGTGACCACCAACGGCTCGGCGCTGAGCGTCGCCCACCGCTGGCTGGGGAGTACGCGCTTGAGCAAGCGCTCGATTAACGTGATCCCCACAACCAGCGTCGCCACATCGGCGGGCAGCACGATACACAGCGGACTCTGGTCCGTGCCAAACACATCATCCAATAGACGCATCCCGCCAAAATGCACGGCCAACACCAGTGTCAGCGTGAGCAGGGGCAGCAAGAAGCGGATTGAGAAATGTTCAGAATCGATATTGATTTCATGCGCGGCAGACTCATGTATCCCCGCGCCAGGTGTAGCAGTCATCACGTAAGTTTTGCTCCGTTGGTGCAATGGTGTTCAGGAGTGTCAGTTAACCGTTGTTATTTGTCAGTAAAACCTTTAGCGCGCAAGTTGTGTAATCGCGATACGCAGCACACGGTGTGCTGCGTATCGCAAACTCGAACGCAATCCGAACGCCGTACAAACTATACACAAAAAACAGCGCGCCAGCTGCGCATGTCGTCCACGCAAGCCCGCGCGCTAAGCGTCCGGGCTATCCGGCGGCTTGCGCAGCGCGCAGTCACCGGCCACAGCAAGTCTACGCCGAGCATCTGAGCGACCTGCTTACGCAACCGCCGCGCATCAAACGGTTTCGTGACATACAAATCGATGTCGCTATTCTCGAAACGCAGCAGTTGTTCAGGTTTGGCCGTCAGCACCGAGAGCATGATGATCGGCAGCGTGCGGAGCTTCTCATCCGCGCGAATCGCCGCGTGGACTTCCCAGCCACTCATGCCGGGCAGCATCACATCTAGCATCACCAGATCAGGCAGCACCTCATGGATCAGCGCCAACCCGCTGGGGCCATCCCGCACATGATGCACGGTGATATCTTGGTGACGCAGCATCACGCGTACCAGTTCGCCAACTTCTTCGATATCGTCAATTGACACGACGGTCCATGTCATGAGCAATCCTCGTCACTTAATTCATCTCACGCCCCCCCCAACTATCCTAAGCATAGCACGTTTTGTGGATCCACGCGGGAACTCGGATGCTGGGCGTGCGGAGACAAAAGTGGCGATAAGCGGCATCCCAACTCAGCACTCATTACTCACCACCGGATCGGGCAAATGTTCCAAATCTGAAATCCATGCGGACTGGTCACAATGCACAACCCTTTGGCTTTCGCGCACGAGGGGCTGGTGTATAGTAGTATACGTCAGTCGTTCGGCAAACCATCACATAAAATCGCTCGGAGAATGATCATGCCAACAGCACCTTTAACCCTCGGAATCGAAGAAGAGTATCAAATCATCGACCCGGACAGCCGCGAGTTAACGTCCTATGTGCAAGAAATGTTGGGGCATGGGCGTGTCATTCTCGGCGACCAACTCAAGCCGGAATTCATGCAGTCGCAGATCGAAGTCGGCAGCCAGATTTGCCGCAACGTGCAGGAAGCACGGCAAGAACTCATCCGGCTGCGGCGCACCGTGACGCAGGTCGCGGAGCAATACGGGCGCAAGATCGTCGCGGCCTCCACACACCCGTTCTCGCACTGGCAGGAACAGCAGATCAGTGAAGGAGCGCGGTATGACGATCTTGAAACGGAAATGAAAGACGCAGCGCGCCGGTTATTGATCTTCGGGATGCATATTCACCTGGGCTTTGGCAAAACACCCGAAGCCTACGACCTGATGATCGATATCCTAAACCAACTGCGCTACTTCCTGCCGCACATGCTGGCCCTGACCACGTCCTCCCCCTTCTGGCACGGACACGACACCGGCCTCAAGAGCTACCGCAGCCTCGTGTTCGAGAATATGCCGCGTTCGGGCATCCCGCCGCACTTCTATGGCTGGGCGGAATATCAGAGCTACGTGAATCTGATGGGCAAGGTTGGCTCGATCCAGCGCCGCGCCGACACCGGCAAACCCACCAGCGACGGCAGAAGCCAGGGCGATCCCACAAAAATCTGGTGGGACGCGCGCCCGCACCCGGACCTGGGCACGTTGGAAGTGCGCATCTGCGATATGTGTACGCACATTGACGACGCGATTGCGGTGGCGGCGTTGATCCAGGCGTTTGCGGCCAAGTTGATCCAGTTGCGCAACCAAAATAAATCGTGGCGCATTTACCGGGGCATCTACATCAACGAGAACAAGTGGCGCGCGGTACGCTACGGCATCGACGGCAAACTGATCGATTTCGGCATCGAGGCCGAAGTGCCAATGCGTTTTTTGGCGCAGGAAGTCATTGACATCGTGGACGACGTGGTGGACGATCTCGGTTCGCGTAAAGAGGTCGAATATATCCGCACCATCGCCGACCGGGGCACGAGCGCGGACCGCCAATTGGAAGTTTACCGGGGCGCGCTTCAGCAAGGCGCGACCGAGCAGGAAGCCATGTTCGCGGTGGTCGATCATCTGGTCGAGCGCACGGCGGAAGGCTGGCGGCGCGAGGAGTAAGCAGAGTATAAGAAGCCAACAACAATCAGCTTTCAGCCTACAGCGATTGGTAGTTGGCGGTTGGCAAAACACGCCGCGCCATGCCACACATCATCGGTGATGACACGCATTAGGTTTTGCTGATTGCTGATGGCTAATCGCTGATTGCTCAAGGGAACACTATGCGCAAACTCATCAACCTGGTGTTGGGACTCTGGATCATTGTGCTAGCGGCGCTGTGCGTCGCGCGGAGCATCGGGCAGCGCGACACATGGGACTCAGTGCTGCCGCTGCCGGATGCCAATGGCTGCTGGTACGGGACATGCTTCACCGCAGTGCGACAACTGGACCTGCGCGACACGCTGGTGCAGCACCCGCTGATCACGCAAATCGGGCCGCAGGCAGGCCCCAGCGCGTATCGTGTGGTTGTGCGCCTCAACGCCGAGACTCCAGCACAAGGGCTGGTGATCCAGGCATCGCCGGAAGGATTCACGCTGTCGTGGGACTGGGCTGTGCCGGAGAATCCTGCGCTGATGACGTTGGGCGATCTGGTGCGCACCTATGGTCCACCGGATCGCGTAGACCTGGGTCGCCAGCAGGGACCGACACTGTGGTATGTGGATCACAACGCCTCAGTCGCGGTAGGAGCCGCACAGTCAGGCTACGGTTGGGCGCGCTTTGCCCCCCACGATCCAGTCACACGCATCAACGGTTACGAGCCGACATTCACAGACGAAACGTTCACTGCCACCGCCCGCGATGAGGCAATCACGACACACGCGTGGCACGGTTTCGGGACGTATGTGCGCGAGGTTAACTAGGCTCACCCCAGGACGCGCATCATGCGACTCATGGTACTGATTGGCATAAGCATCCTCATCCTGAGCGCCGTGCTTTTCGGCGGCACGCGGCAGATCGCGCAGTACACCGCCGATGACACGTTCCCATTGCCGGATGCGGACGGCTGTTGGCTAGATGTGTGCGTTTTCGATCTGCCCTACAGCAAGATCGTCGCCGCGCTGGATCAGCAGCCCGCCGTAACGCGGGGCACAGTGCGCCTGGTCGATGATGCTCCTACCGGCAACCGCCTCCGGCTGCGCTTTGAGTACGCGCCGGATCACACGGACACGCTGCTCTATCTCAACCGCGACCACTATACGATCCAACACATACCACCGGGATCGCTGATGACACTGGGCGCACTACTCACCGCGTGGGGTGCGCCGGAGCGTGTGAATCTCCTGCCGCCGTACCACGTCGTGCTGATCTATCCGGCGCGCGGGCTGCGTGTGACAGTGATGCCCGCGCAGCGTGGGCCGGGAGGGCAGGCGCGGTTGCTGCCAAGCGATCCCGTGATCGCGTTAGATGTGTATAATCTGCGTGTGCCACCGCCGCAGGACGCGCTATACTATCCGCGCTTTCTTCCCTGGTCGGGTCTGGGCACATATGGTGTCGAGTGAAGAGCTTTTCACCGCAGAGGCCGCAGAGGGTAGGACTACAGAATAGCGTGAACGTTGATTAGCCCCTATCCCCCCAGCCCCCTTTCCCCGCAAGCGGAGAAAGAGGGAGCCAGTTGCGCGGGCAAGTCCCCTCTCCACCAGCGCAGCGCAGTGGGGAGGGGATTTAGGGGAGGGGCTAACCGCAGCTCCATCACGCTATTCTGCTGAGCTACCACGCAGAGAAAAGTAAAAACAAAACGTCTATTTTTTGACACATCAACCTTACACACATTGGAGCATCATGGCTGACACACACAAATCTCCCCGCACAACACGCCGCGAACGCTGGCTGCACCGGATCACGCTGCTCTCGATGGCGCTGTTCACGGTGCTAGGTGTGTACGTGCTGTATTTCCCGACTGAGGCGCTGATTCTGGCATTTGGCGCGTTGATGCTAGTGACGCTCGTGTTGGGGATTCTGTCGGGGATCGTGGCGGTGTACGCGGAGTAACCCACCTCACCCGTCAAGCCGGAGAGGGGGAATTATTGCGCGCGGTGACGCGGAACAGCCAGGGCTGCCAGATCAGCGAGCCGTCCGCGCGGGTGAATTCGTCTAAGCGTTCACGGGCGGCGCGGTAGAACGCGTGGCGCGTTGCGACATCCATCGCGCGGATTTCCTCCCAGCGATGCGTCCACGCAAGTTTGTAACGCAAATAGTCCTCGATGTCGTTGATCCGCACCGCCACCGGAGCCGCTTCGCGCGCATCCTCGACAGTCAAACCCAAGTCGGTGAGCCACTCGCGATAGTCGTCCGTGTCCTGTAAATAGTCGGCCCACGCGGGCGGGTGATCGTCCATATCGTCGCGCAACTGCTCTAGCTCCCGCGCCCCCTCCGGCACGACAAAATCCATGAACACCTCGCCGAAGGCGCGGTCCACGTCGGCCATCGCGGCCCACTCTTGAAGCACCAACCGCCCGCCCGCTGCGATGACCTCGCGGACCGCGCGCAGACTCCGCGTGGGATCGGTCGCGTTCAGGCCCAGCGACGCCACGACCAACGTGCATCCGCCCCGACGTACGGGCAGATGGTGAATATCCGCGCGGGCATAGTACACGTTCAGCGGGGATGGTGTGGCTCGCGCGACATGCAGCGACTCGCGTGACGCGTCCACCCCGACGACCTGCCGCACATGCGGAGCCAGCGCCCGTGTGAGGAGTCCGGTTCCTGCACCGAGATCGAGCGTGATGTCTTGCGGGCGCGGGGCGCAATACGCGACAAAATCAGCGACGAGGGGCGCGAGGACCGGCGCGATATCGATCGCGTAGCGGTCGGCGGAGGCGTCGAACAGGCGTTGGACGAGTTTAAGTCGGGTCATAATGGCTGTCTCAAATAAAAACCGAATGGGACGCAGATGAACGCAGATAGACGCGGATCAAAACCTTAAAACCGGCCCCTCTCCCCAGCAACGCTGAAGAAAGGGGAAGTCAGACGTGTGTATGCTGCATCTTCCATCCTCGCTAACGTTTGCGGGCAAGCGATCTCGCGAGTAGAAATCAAGGGCCGTTTCACGGTCCAGCTTGTATGTAGCCCGGTCCATGTGGGCCGGGCGATCCGGCCACCACACATTTTTACCGAATCGCTCTGCGGTGAGTAGTTCTTATCCCTCCAGCGCCGCGTGGAGATCGTCTTCCAGGCGGTCCAGCGCGGGTTCCCACACGGACGGCGGCACAGTCACGAGGTGACCAGGGAACACGTAGTACAGCGCGGCGGATGGGGTAACGCCGGTCTGCTGCTCGACGGCACGCGCATACACGCCAACCTGCAAATAGTAGCGGCGCGCGTTGTCCTCGGCTCCGGCGGGATTGACCAACGCGGTTTTGTAGTCCAGCACATGCCACCCTGCACCATCGCGAAACAGCACATCGATTACGCCATGCAGCGTGCGCCCGCCGTAACGCAGCATGAACGGAAATTCGCGCAAGACCTGATCCGCCGCTTCTAACTGCGCCCGGAGATCGTGTCGCGCGAAACGTTGTAACTGCCACAGGGACCGTCCTACTACTTCATCAATCTGCGCTTGATCGCTCAAGCCCTCAGCCCACGCATACGTCGTGAGCCGGTCGCGCAGATCGTTATCGCTCAACGTACCCGGCAGCGTCCAGAGTTGCAGCGCGCGGTGTACCACACTGCCCACGTAGCGCCGCAGTTGCCAGTGATCGGCGACGCGGTCCGGCAGCGGATGCACGGGATCAGGCGCATCGTGCAGCACGGCATGACGCACCCGGCGGAACCCATCATCGGGGGGATCGTAGAACGGCGCGCGGCCCAACGCGGCGATGTGGCTCGCGGCGAGATCGCGGGCAGGTGCATCGCGGCGCACAGGAACCGGATCGAGCAGCGGGGGCAGATCGGGCGTCACACCGGGGAACGGCTCGCCCGCCAACACCGCCGGGCCATCCCAACCAGACACGGCGCGCATGGATTGACCGGTACGCGTGTCCGGCTCGATCACCTTCTGCGGGACATATAGCTCACACACGCCCCAGTCGTAATCCAGGCGCTGCGGATCGTCGCCGGGGATCAGATCGTCACTCGTCACGTCGAGCGCATCGAGCCACTGCCGCAGCCACGCGTGCGCCGGACACCGTTGCAGCGATCCACTGACGATCAGATAATCCTGCGCGCGGGTCGCGCCCACATACAACAGACGCTTGCGTTCGGCACGCTCGCGGCGCTTCGCCAACGTTGCAGCATACGCATAAGCAAACGGGTCGGGGTCTTGCGCATCGGGATCGTCCACCGGGAGCTTGCACGCCGCACCCACATCGGGATCGAACACAACCAGCGAGGAGTCGTGCCGCCCGCGCGCCCAGGACGCATTCGCCAGCACCACCACCGGGAATTCAAGCCCCTTGCTTGCGTGAACCGACATCAACGTGACCGCACCCGTCACCTCGACCACCGCCTCACCCTCACGGACCTCGCGCGTCGCCAGTTCATGCACATAAGCATTAAACGCACCCAGCGACACACGCCCCGACTGCCGTGCCAACGCGATCAGTTTCTCGACATTGCCACGCCGTCTAGCACCGTCCGACAGCCCGGTGAGCGTCGCTGCGTAGCCGGTCAGGTCCAACGCGCGAATCAGCAATTCCGCAATCGTCGTGCGCCCCGCCATCTCGCGCAGCGAGCTGAGCGTGCGTCGCGCAAACTGCCGTGCGGCGATGTCGGCTGCGGGCACTGGGACCGCACGCCAATCACACAGCGCCCACCACAACGGACGCCGCCCAGCCCCGCGTGCCAGTCGCAGCGCGAGCAGTGCATCATCGCTGAGCGCAAACATCGGGGAGCGCAGCACGACCGCCAGCGCCAGATCGTCGCCGGGACTGTGCAGCGTCCGCAGCAAATGCAACAAATCCCACACTTCAGGACGGTCGAAATAGCCCTTGCCCGCCACCGTAACATACGGCAGTTGCTCCGCCTTGAACACGTCCTCGTATTGCGGCGCGTGGGACATCGCCTGGAACAGCAGCGCCACGTCGCCGTAATTCAGCGGGCGATAGTCGTTTATTTTGCGATCATAGACCGGTGTTTCGGCCTGCACCAGCGCGCGAATGTGCCGCGCGAGCGTCGCCGCTTCCCACTCACGGATCGCGTCCGCTGGTTTGCCGGACGGTGGATCGTAGTCTTTTGGCAGTTGGAACGCGAACACAGTGATCGGCGCGGCGTGGAAATCCTCCGCGTCGCGCTGCGCCTGCATCGGTACGCCAAGATTGACCTCGTAGCGGGAGGCACGCCCCTCACTCGGCTGCAAGATGTGCCCGAACAGCGTGTTAAATGCCTCTACCAGCCGCGACTGCGTGCGGAACGACTTCGACAGCGGGAGTTCCTCCCCCTCCGCCGCGACCAGATCGTCGCGCACCGCCCCGAACACGCTCACGTCTGCGCCGCG
>CBEVZO010000140.1:0-7843 GCA_965554365.1 uncultured Anaerolineae bacterium | reverse complement strand
GCGCACCGACGGCGCACCATGCGCATGTGGCACGTGCTTTTGCCGATTGGGGGATTCCCACTGCCGATAGTATCGCCTACGTGCGCGACGCCGCGCCGGACCTTCCGATCATCGCCAGCGGCGGGCTGTGTGATGGCGTGGATGTCGCCAAATGTATCGCCCTGGGCGCGGAGATTGGCGGGCTGGCGGGACCGTTCTTGAAGGCGGCGGTACACTCATTAGAGGCTGTGCGTCAACTGATCTGGGAACTGACCACACAGGTGCGCGTGGCGATGTTTGCCAGTGGCGCGGCAGATATGGCGGCATTGAAACAGACTCCGTTGCACCGCGTCGAGTAAGTTGAGTGATCAGGGCAGCGTATCCAGCAGTGTTTGTGCTTCTCGCAGCGCATCGCCCGCAAAGAGTGTCTTGTCGCGTCCCTCTCTAGCGATATCAACAGGTGGGAGATTTCTTGGGGATTCGCACTCGACAGTCCACAACGTCATTGCGCGATCCAATTCAATCGCGGCCCTCCGCAACAACACGGCGATTTCACTTAACGGCGGATCGGTGAACTGCGTGATACTTTCGGGATTGAGCAGCGGCGGAAGTGCGGTGTCGCACGGGACTTCTTCCCCGTCCCACACCCCGCGCCAGATGTCTGCTAGCGTCTGTTGCGCGGTTGTCAGGCTTTCGTATTGCGTTTGGACTTGTGCCCGATCCGCTGGATCAATCGCGGGGGCAGCTTCATCTGTCACCGGGGCAGTTTCCGGCGCTTCGTTGTCGGCATCGCCATTGCCGCTGTCATTGTCGTTGCCACAGCCCTCAAGTCCGAGCAGCAGCAAACTCAACCCGATCAAAAACATCACATGCGCGATTCGTGTGCGGTGTTGCATCGTTGTGTACTCCTGATCTATATGAACTCTGCAAAAACTCGGTTTGCCAATAGTCGCCCGCGTGGCGTGAGCCGGACCCGTTGCGCGGCTGGATCATGTTCTAGCAGGCCGTGCGCGCATAGCTGCTTGATTTGTGGTCCGTAGCGTGTGAATAGATCGTGTCCGAACCGCGCTTTGTAGGCCTCCCCAGTGATTCCTTCTTGCACCAACCGCAGCCCCATGATCAGCGTTTCGCTGACTACGTCTTGTTGGTCGAGATGGATCACATCATTGGCAGCGGCAGAGATCGGGAAGGGTAGCGGTGTTTGTTGGGCGTTGAAGCGCGCGATGTAGTCTGCCGGATGGTTCGTGTTCGCATAACGCGTATGCGCGGCGTAGCCATGTGCGCCCGCGCCAAATCCCAGATATGGCAGGTTACGCCATACATGCACATTGTGGCGGCAGGTGTGCCCAGGTTTGGTCCAATTGCTGATCTCGTATTGTTCGAATCCAGCAGCGGCTAGATGATCGCTGGCGAATTCGTACATTTCTGCGGCACGGTCAGGATCAGGGGCGGGGAGCTGCCCCTGGACAATATAACGTTGTAAGAGTGTGGCATCTTCAATGCTCAAGCTGTACAATGAGAGATGTTCGGGGTTCAGCGCCAGCGCAACATCCAGGCTGGAACGCCAATGCTCCGGGGTTTGGTATGGGATGCCGCAAATTAAATCCAGGCTGATATTGTCGAAACCTGCGTTCCGCGCGTGTTCGACGGTAGCTTGCACATCCGCCGTAGTGTGCGCGCGCCCCAAAAGAGTCAGTTCTCTATCATGGGCGGACTGCATTCCTATGCTCAAGCGGGTGACGCCGCTGGCGCGTAGTTGGGCGAGCGCCTCTGCCATGATTGCGCCAGGGTTGACTTCAAGCGTGATTTCAGCATCTGTAGGCAGCACAAAGCGTGTGCGACACGCCTGTAACAGCGCCTCAATGTGTTGCGCGGGCAGGAAGCTGGGCGTGCCGCCGCCAATGTAGATTGACGTGGCTGTGCGGCGTGGCACAGGAGCCACGAGGCGCAATTCGTGGAGTACCGCCTGTACATACGGCACGATCAGGTGCGTTAATCCGACATATGTATTGAACGCACAATAGGCGCAGCGCGTGCGGCAGAACGGTATATGGAGATAGAGCGCCACTTGTGTTGTCGGTAGCTGCTCTAAGATAGTATTCTTGTCAGCCATATGGTTAAGGTTTGAGATCATTAGGATCGCAACTCGTGTGCGATTGCGAGAACACTGTGGGGCCACTATAATAACCTCAAATTCATCTGCTATCCATCACATTCGTTTTGAATCTGGAACATAAAGGTTACGCTCGATGGTCGACACACAACAATTCCCTGGCAACCAGCCGCAACAGCCAGCCAATGATAGTGCCTTACAACCAGGGGCAGTATTGCAAAGCCGCTACAAAATCGCTGGCATCATTGGTGTGGGGGGGATGGGGTCTGTTTATAAAGCAAGGGATTTGCATTTTCCGAACGTGACACGCTATGTGGCAGTCAAGGAAATGTTCAATCTATCAACGGACCTGAATATGCGCGAACTCACACTCAAAACCTTCGAGCGTGAGTCGGACATGTTGGCCTCGTTGAGTCATCCGGCAGTGCCCGAGATCTATGATTACTTCCCCAGTGAGGCCCGTGCCTACCTGGTGATGGAATTTATCAATGGGCGGGATCTGGAAGCGATTATCAATGCGTCGCTCGATCCCACATCCGTTGAGACGGTCCTCAAGTGGGCGATTGCATTGTGTGATGTGTTGGGCTATTTGCATGGACAGGAGGCTGAACCTATCATCTTCCGTGATGTCAAACCGTCTAACATCATGATCGATCAGCACGGTCAGTTGCGCCTGGTTGATTTTGGTATCGCCAAAGTGTTTCACCCTGATGCAAAGCACACCATGATCGGGACCGAGGGGTATTCGGCCCCGGAGCAGTATCGTGGTGAAGCCAGCCCTGCCAGTGATGTGTATGGCGTGGGCGCAACATTGCACCATTTGTTGACCCGGCGTGATCCGCGCCTGGAACCTCCGTTCACCTTTGCTGAGCGCGCGATTTGTGATGCGAACAAGGAAGTATCGTCTGAGTTTGAGGCGATTATCATGAAGGCGCTGGAGTTTGAGGTCGAAGATCGCTTCCCGCACGCGACCTTGATGAAAGAGGCATTGGAAGAACTGGATAAGCCGGTAGCTGGTGTGTCGCGTGCGGTGGCGTCTGCTGCTCCTTTGGAAGAAGGCGATGCGGCAGAATGGGACATTGAGGATGATGAGTCAGGTGTCAAACCCCTGTGGGTGTTTGAATGCGAGGACAAGATCACTTCGTCTCCGAGTGTGCATCGGGGCTTAGTGTATATTGGCGCATATGATAATAATGTTTATGCGCTCGATGCGGAAGGCGGCACATTCAAATGGAAGTACCCCTCCAGGGGGGCTGTGATTTCGACTCCTACTGTCGCCGAAAAAGAGAATCTTGTGTTGTTCGGCTCTTTGGATCATCATCTATATGCGCTCGATGCGCGTGTGGGACAGTTGGCCTGGAAAACGCCGACCGAAGGCCCTGTGCAATCGACGCCTAGCCTGACACATGGTCATGGTTTTTTTGGCAGCGATGACGGTCTGTTGTATGCAGTGCGGTTGTCTAATGGGCAGGTGCAGTGGACGGCGACCGGTGGCTCGGCAATTCGCACGCGTCCGTTAGTGTCGAGTGAATTGATTATCTTTGGGACTCAAAACGGCGACGTGATCAGTGTTGATCTGTCGGGCAAGCCAGTTTGGCGTTTCAGCGCTAAGCGTGCGGTATTTTCTTCCCCATTGGAGTATGATGGGTTGGTGATCTTCGGCTCGCTCGACTGGCAGTTGTATGCGTTAGACTTGACGCGCGGCTGGAAGGTGTGGGACTATCGTGCTGGGAAAGCTATTGTGTCATCGCCTGTATTGGGCGGAGATAAAATCTTCATTGGCTCAGTTGATGGTAGGCTGTACGCGATTGAAGCGACCAGTGGGCGCGAGCGTTGGCATTTTCAGACAGATAATCAGATCACGTCATCACCTGCTTATGTGGATGGCGCGGTCTATTTCGGTGGGGTTGATGGAAAAGTCTACAGTGTAGACGCGAAGAATGGACAGTTGCGGTGGTGTTTCGAGACGGGTGGCCCGATTCCTTCCTCTCCTGTCGTACGGGATGGTGTGGTGTATATTGGTTCTATGGATCATCGTGTGTATGCCCTAAAGGCGTAACCAACCGGGGAAGATATTATGGATTTCATTCGTCGCTTATTCGGTAAATCGACTGACGCCAGCCCCACGGCAACGGACGGTAACGTGGATGTAGTCATCACGCATGGAGATGATACGCAGCCCACTAAGCCTCCCGAAGCGGTGGTAGAGCTGCCCGACCCGGCGTCGACCACAAATGAACGCTTCGCGGAGCCGGACACCGTGCCTCCTCAGGCGGCTAAACAGGCTGCGGCTGCATCTACACCCGCGCCTGAAGGTGCGCAAGCATTGGTCGAGATGGAGGACCCTGCTTCAATGGGCACGCGGCCTTTGCCGCCTCTCGAAACGATTGAACCGCAACCGGGACAGCGCTTGAAGTTTGGTTTGTTAAGCGATGTGGGCATGGTGCGCGCGAACAATCAAGACGCAGTTTATGGGATGGTGTCGTCGGCTACCACAAATGATGATCCACCTGATTTTGGGCTGTTTATTGTGGCTGATGGGATGGGTGGACATCAGGAAGGCGAGCGCGCCTCGGCTATTACAGCGCGCACAGTGATACGGTATGTGCTAGAAGAGATTTATACGCCGATGCTTGAACAGCGCATGAACGACCCGGATCGGCCTTCTATTGCCGATGTGATGCGCGCCGCAGTGCAGGCTGCCAACGACGCGGTTACGAGCGAAATTCCTGAAGGCGGCACAACGGCTACCATTGCCATTATCCTCGGTGATCTGGTGTATATTGCGCATGTGGGTGATAGCCGGGCCTATCTGCTCAACGACGACGGTATTGAACAGGTCACGCGCGATCATTCATTGGTGCAGCGGTTGATTGAACTGGATCAACTGACGCCCGAAGAAGCTGTCACGCACCCTCAACGCAATGTGTTGTACAAAGCGATTGGGCAGAGCGAGACATTGGAAGTAGACACGATTACACGCCGGATGCAGCCGCGTGCTTGCGTGTTGTTGTGCAGTGACGGTCTGTGGAACCTGGTCTCTGAAGAAACTATTCAGGAGGTAGTGCGGCAAAGCGCACATGCACAGGACGCCTGCAATGTTTTGGTGAATATGGCTAACGAACGGGGTGGGCCGGATAACATCACCGTTGTGTTGGTACAAGCGCCCGGCTAAGACGGCGCGATGTAACAGAACGGTAGAGTACTCATGGATGGAACTAAAAATCTGTACGCGATTTTAGGGTTGCCGCCCGAGGCCACGTCGGACGATGTGCGTAAAGCATATCGTGTCATGGCACGGCGTTTTCACCCGGATGTCAATCACAATGAGGGGGCGGGGATTCAATTCCGTGATATCTCCGCCGCGCATGAGGTGCTGGGAGAGCCGAGCCAGCGGGTACGCTATGACACTTATCGTCAGCAGTACAAAGACGAGTCGCCATATTTTACATTGCGCGTAACGCCTAGTAAACGCGTACTGACGGCATTGGCAGAACCTCAAGTCTTTTATTTGCTGGTCGAAGTTGTGCCTATGCGCCGGTCGGCCAAGCGTGCCAAGCGCGAAGTGCCGTTGAATCTGACCCTGGTGTTGGACCGCAGCACGTCCATGCGGGGGGTGCGCCTGGAAAAAGTGAAGATTGCTGCACGCCAGATCATCGAGCAACTGACACCCAATGATATTTTATCGGTGGTCACGTTCAGTGATCGATCTGATGTGATCATTGCGGCCAATAAAGTGACGAACCCGGCGGCGCTGCAATCTGCAGTGAGCATTATGCGCGCTGATGGCGGTACGGAGATTTTTCACGGGTTGGAAGCTGGCTTGAACGAATGCCGGCGGCATTCTGGCTCGCGGATGGTGAATCATGTGATTCTGCTCACGGATGGCCGCACATTCGGCGATGAAGACCCCAGTCATGAACTAGCTACTGAGGCTGCCGAGGAAGGTATTGGCATTAGTGCGATGGGCATCGGCGAGGAGTGGAATGATGAGTTTCTCGACGATCTCGCGGCGACTACCGGAGGTACATCAGCTTACATTAATTCCCCATCGGCAGTCGTGCAGTTCTTGAATGACCGTGTGCGCAGCCTGGGTGACGTGTATGTAGATCGTGTGCAGTTGTCGGTGGCCCCCGACGCGGATGTTGAATTGGAATCCGCATTTAAGTTGTTACCTACCCCACAGCCGTTGGAGGCTAGTCCACAGCCGATACCTTTGGGGGCGCTGGAGTTCAACCGCACCAGTTCGGTGTTGTTGCAGCTTCAAATGCCGCCCAGTGCTAAGAGCGGTTTTCGCACGGTGGTGCGTTTGGATGCCACCGGTGATGTGCTTTCCGCGCGGCGGCAAGGGTATAAAGTTCTGAGCGATATCTCAGTCGAGATTGCAGAGGACCCGGTGCCACAAGAACCCCCGATGGCGGTGATGGATGCGCTTGGGAAATTGACGCTGTATCGTATGCAGCAGAAAGCAGAACAAGCCCTGGCAAATGGGCATGTGGTTGAAGCCACACGCCGCTTGGAAAATTTGGCGACACGATTGCTTGCTGCGGGGCAGGAAGGTTTGGCTCAGATGGCGATGTCTGAGGCGAATCGTGTGTCGAAGACCAATATGCTTTCCGAGCAGGGGCGCAAGACGTTGAAGTTTGGTACACGTATGTTGCTTGCTTTGCCACAGCCGGGAGATCGCGATTAATGAAAACGTGCCCGTACTGCGCATTTGAAAACCGTGAAGGTGTTTTATTTTGTGAGGAGTGCGGCCATCCGTTTGTAGGTGATCAGGAAGCGGTGTTGGCAACCACTCAACTGATCCAGCGCGAACAAAACGGGTACTATGGCCGGGCTGCATGGGGCACCGCGCATTTTAATCCAGGGTCTCGTTTGATTGTACGTATCCGCGAACATGCTGATGCAGTGGTAGTTGAACCACGCGAGGAAGTGTTTATCGGGCGTGCCGATGTCCAAGCAGGGCAAACACCTGATCTTGACCTCGCCCCGTATGGAGCCGCAGAACAAGGGGTGTCACGCAGCCATGCTGTCATTCGGCGTGGTGAAGATACGTTGACACTGATCGATCTCGATAGCACCAATGGAACCTATTTGAACGGCCAACGGTTGCTGCCGCACCAACCGCGTGTATTGCGTGATGGCGATGAGATTCGGCTAGGGCGGTTAGCCTTTCACCTGTTTTTCAAATGATCCCTGAGGTGGCGACGTTATGCATACATTGTACGTGCATATTATGAATGAAGAGCCGATTATGGCTGAAGTCGAAAACATGCCGGATCCGACGGATCAGGCGTTGTTATTGATGGCTCCGCGCCGGCGTGATGGCAAACCGTTGCGCTATGTTCTGTCTGAGGTGCAGCAGATTATTGTGCCCTGGCACCGTATTTCATTTGTGGAAGTGATGCCTTCTGGTCAGGAAGAGGAAATCGTCAGCCCGTTCGCGGATATGTAGTGTCTTGTAGTGTTACTGCATATGTTGTAGTCAACGACCCCGCAGCTTGCGGGGCCTGTGCGGGAAACCCACATGCCCGTGTTGACCAGCCCGAACCATGCCGAAGGGCAACGGCTACGTAACTTTCGGTGTTCCCGTTGGTCATATGGAGCGAATACATAGTCACTCCGGGGTGATCCTTCCAGCCCCGGACTCTGCGGCAAGTGGTTAAACAGGCTGAGGGTCTAGGCCAGTGCTGCTTGTGAAAACCGCTCCATAACATGGGCGAGGAAGACCTTACCGGCAGGTAGCCG
>CBEVZO010000139.1:0-7870 GCA_965554365.1 uncultured Anaerolineae bacterium | reverse complement strand
CCGATAGTGCTGGTTTTTGGTTGTGTGACGATTATCATGTCCAGCGTTTTGTTCCAGAAGGGCAGTTCGTCACCTATTGCGCGCCGGAGTTGTGTGGGGTTCGGGCCTCCATCGATCAGGATGTGCGCGCCGTTTGGTGTGCGTAGCAGCACGGCATGACCGTGCCCTACGTCCAGAAACCAGACGTGCAGTTTGCCGTCCGGTTGACTGAATGCCGCAATCCACACCAGCAGCAGCATCACAATGCCTGTGCTAAACACGGTCAGCGCTGTCACGCGTTGACGCAGTACACGCCACATGCCGCCGCGATCTGCGCGGTGTTGTAAGGCGAACAGCGCGATCAATAGCAATCCTCCGTAAACGGCCCAGGTATACGTGTCGGTGAATTCTATGTCGATAGCGGCCCACTCGACGCGCCCCAGAGCGCGCACGATTTTCAGTGTGTAGGTCAGGGGCAGCCAGACGACCCACGCCGCGATCTCGCCTGCGGGCAGCCAGATCAATCCCAACAGCACCGCCAGCCAGCCCAGTGTCATGATGTACGCCTGTACGGGTACAATCAGGATGTTTGCCAGCAGTGAAATCAACGAGAACCGACCGAAATACATCAGAATCAGTGGGGTGGTGGTGATCTGTGCGGCAAGACTAACGGTGATCGGTTCGGCGAGCATCCGTGTGAGCGACCGCGCAGTGTCGTGCGCGAATCCGAAGCTCAATAGTTGTTCCAGCCGATCCTCAAAATAATTGCCGAACAAGACTAATCCAGCGGTGGCGGCAACGCTGAGTTGGAACCCGATATCCCATAACGTGTTGGGATTCCATGCGGTCATCAGCCATGCCGCCAATGCGAGCGCTGTCAATCCATAAGTTTTGCGGGCGCGGGGCAGGTGGGCTTGTTGACCCAGGTATGGAGTGAACATGGCAAGGCTGCCCATGATCGCCGCGCGTGCCACTGCGGCATCTGCTCCCACAAAGGCCGTATAGCCCGCGATGCCGATGATGGTGATCAGGCTGGCGCGCCGCGTGCCTAATGGTGGTTTGAGCAGCCCCATCAGTACCCGGATCACCACAATGATGTTTGCGCCAGAGATCGCGATGACGTGACTGGTTCCGGTAGCATTGAAGGCTTCGCGTACATCTTTGGAGATGCCTGTTTCCACGCCGATCAAGATACCGCTGAGCAGCGGAGCTTGTGGGCTGGGCAGGATGCGATCAATGGTGCGCTGCGCGCGTGCTTTGAGATCGTACATGACCGCATACCAGGGCGTACCCTGATCACGGGCCAGTGTTTCGACCTCGGCATTGGGGATCATGGCGTGGATACCGCGCCGCGCGAGATAGTTGCGATATGAGAAATCGTCAAATTCGGGTGGGGTGAGCAGCGTGCCATTTACGCGCACGCGGTCGCCGTATGTATAATCGCCAAAACGTGGAGCCTGGACTAATACCACACCTTCGGCGGAGGTTGCCGCGCCGCGTTGTTGGAGTGTTTCGACCTCCACGCGTAGATTAACATGCTGATCGCGCACATCAGCATCTTGTGTGATGATGCCGGTCAGGGTGACATAGCCGCGATCTACATAGTGTGCGATATGCTCATCTGATAGTGCGTGATTAGCCCAGGCATAGCGTCCGGCTCCCAGGCTGCACAGCGCGACGCACAGCCAGATCAAGCGCCAGGATCGGGTGCGTCCTGCCATCGCCGCTAACACAAATGTCCCGACTGCCAGACCTATCCAGGTGCTGACCGGGGCATTTGTGGTTGATGCGAGCATAATGCCTGTCATCCATGCGGCAACCAGGGCAATCAGAGTCATGGTGTGTCCCCTCTGCACACAGTGTAGTTCAGCGCGTCGCTTGTAATGGTAAGCGATATTGGCGCAGAAGGGAAGCGCTGCGTGTGGTTGGGCTTACTCAGTGGGGGGCTGCCAGTCCTTAATGATCTGATGCGCTGCGTCGATAGACTGCGCGAGAGTCAAGTTGCTGGTATCCAGCGGCACGGCATCTTCTGGTTTGAGTAGGGGGGCAGTTTCACGCGATCTGTCAATCTCATCACGCGACCGTAGTCCTTCGCGGACCGTGTCGAGATCGGCACTCCCGGTAGCGGCGAGGCGTTGTTTGTAGCGACGTTCGGCACGCGCATCCAGACTGGCGTCAATGTAGATTTTCAGATCGGCGTGGGGCAACACTACACTGCCGATGTCGCGTCCCGCCATGATGACCTTGCCGCGTGCAGCGAGTTGGCGCTGCGTATCGAGTATGGCGGCGCGCACACCGGAGTTGGCGGCTACGATGGAGACGTATTGATCCATCTGGCGCGTATGTAACTGGCGCGTGATGTCTTGCCCATCGGCCAAGAAGGTGAATTGGCGATCGTCATCGCCCAGGTCGGGTGTCATATCAAGACGTACGCGCTGCGCCAGAGCGATTACATCTTCAGCGTTTGAGGGGTTGATTTGTTGGTGATGGGCCAGGAGCGTGATCGCACGGTAGAATGCGCCAGTATCGACAAAGAGATAGCCAATGCGCTGCGCAACGGCGAATGAAACTGAACTTTTACCCGATCCAGCTGGACCATCGACGGCAATAGTGCTTGGAAGTGACACGGTTTTTCCTACTCACTTAGGGGCGACCGCCCATAGAATTTGCGCCAGGGTACTCCCTGCTTTAGCGGGGCGAGTCGTCACCAGAATGTACGAAGCGCCCGACATGAGGCCGCGCTTGTGTTAATATACCGCAGTTGCTGCCGATCAGGAACCCGCATTTTGTGGTATTTTAGGGCACATTGCGTTTTTTTTGTGCTATTGGGTAAAATGCTGAGTATGACAATCACGCGAAAACGTAGTCAATTTATTGTGCGCCAGTTGCAGTCCGAAGATGAACTCGAAGCATGTTTGGTGCTTGAACGCGGGTTTGTGACCGATCATGTCTGGCAAATGGATATGCGCGAGGAAGGCGACGATATCAATATCCGCTTCCGCGTCGTGCGTTTGCCTCGTGAGATGCACGTTGACTATCCACGCGACCGTGCAGAATTGTTGCGCTCCTGGCGCACGCGTGATTGCTTTCTGGTGGCCGCCGCCGATGATGTGCTGCTCGGATTTGTGAATCTGCGTGTGGATGCCGATGGCACGCGTGGCTGGATTCGCGATCTGGTCGTGAGCGAACCATTTCGGCGTCGCCGGATTGGTAGTGCGCTGCTGGAACAGGCGTCGCGCTGGGCCGCGTTACATCAGATACGCCAGTTGACGCTGGAGATGCAGACCAAGAATTATCCGGCTATTCGGTTTGCGCGTGCGCGTGGGTTTGCGTTTTGTGGATTTAATGATCGCTACTATGCCAACCGGGATATTGTGGTGTTTTTCGACCGCCATTTGCTGTGAATTGATACAATTGTGTGCTGTGTGTGTACTGTACTTGATAGGTTGAAGCTAGTTTGAAACAACAGGTATGATCACCTACGCTGATTTGCTGGAAACTCTCGAACTGATCAATGAGACGTTGACCGCTACCATTGTCATCGTGGCGGTATCGATTTTGCTCTATAACCTTTCCCGCGCCACCCAGGATCGTGTGACGCGCACCTCCGCGTTAGTGCTGCTGTGTGTCACGATTGCGTACACGGGCGATATGTTTGTGTTGCAAGAACCCGGTGAGCGTTATCTAAACCTTTGGTTGCGGTTCCAGTGGATCGGGATTGCGTATATTCCTGCTGCCATGCTGCATCTGTCGGATGCGTTGTTAGCGACAACGGGACGCCCTTCACGCGGGCGGCGCAGGCTGACTGTGCGGGTGGCCTACGGGGTAGGTAGTGCGTTTGCCGGATTGGTGCTGTTCACAAATCTGGTGATTGATGGTCCGATCGCGTTGAATTTCCCCCATATGCGGTCGGGGATTGTTTTCCCGGTTTATGTGTTGTATATGCTCGTAGTGGGCGGCTTTGCCTCTGTCAACGTTGTGCGGGCGCGACGGCGTTGCCTGACACGTTATACCCGCCGCCGCATGACCTATCTGCTGGTTGTGTTCCCGGCTCCTGCCTGGGGTATTTTCCCGTATTCATTACTCGGCGGTTTGGGAAATGAGCGCGAAACTACCCTGTTGGTGATTCTCAACCTCGCGAATTTGATCGTCATGCTCATGTTGATTTTCATGGCGTATCCGCTGTCGTTTTTTGGATCACAAAAACCGGATCGTGTGATCAAGGCGCAGTTGTTGGAATTTATGCTGCGTGGCCCCTTAACCGGCACAGGTATCCTGGCGGCGATTTTGGTTGTGCCGCGCGCGACGAATGTGATGGGTTTGGACGGTGATGCATTTTTGCCCTTTGCCGCAGTCGCGATTCTGCTCTTTTTGCAGTGGTCGATCACTCTGGTACTGCCTGTATTGCAGCGCTGGCTGATTTACACCGTTGACCAACCACGCTCGCAGTGGATTCAGCGCATCGGTGACCGCTTGTTGACGCAATCCGATGCTGCACAACTGTTGGAGTCGTTGTTGGCGGCGCTGTGTGACCATTTGCGTGTGCCCACCGCATTTGTCGCCACAATTGAATCCGATGGCACACAATTGGTGCAGGTTGTGGGCGATTTGGCTCCGTCTTCAGAGGCGTTGGCTGCACCTGAGCTATCGACGCTGATGCAATGTGGCGCGAACGAGGACACGGCGGCTCTGGCGGGGATTGCGCAAGTTGACGGTATGTTTATCTGGCGCTCGTATTGGTTAGTGCCGTTGCGCTCTACACGTCCGGTGAAAAACGGCGGACCCCCGCTATTGTTAGGGGTATTAGGTGTGTGGGCGCGTGCCCCCGAACCCGATCTGCATGATGAAGAACAGGAAGTCTTTGAGCGATTGACAGATCAAGCAGCGCGCGTGTTGGAGGGGGTACGGCAGCAATCCGAGGTATTTTTGATCCTGGAGGGACTCGCGTCCCAGATGGATGTAATTCAACAGTTGCGCGGTGTGAGTCGTTATGGACACGTATCGCCACTGCCGATCCAGGCTGCTCCCGTGATTTCTGACTCTGAGTTTTCTGAGAGGGTCAGGGATGCCTTACGTGATTATTGGGGTGGACCTAAGTTGACTGAAAGCGAGTTGTTGCGGCTCAACGTGGTGTGGCGCGAGATGGAAACATCAGAGGATCAGAATTCGGTGCGTGCGCTGCGTAATGTGCTGGCCCAGGCAATAGAAAATCTCAAGCCAGAGGGTGAGCGCAGCCTTACGACTGCCGAATGGATGCTGTACAATATTTTGGAGATGCGGTTTTTACAGGGGCGCAAAGTGCGTGATGTGGCATTGCGGCTGGCGATGAGCGAGTCCGATCTGTATCGTAAGCAGCGGATTGCGATTGAAGAGGTCGCTAAGCAGCTTGAAATGATGGAGCGCGATACGGTCACTGATCTTTCGCCCGGTGCGCCGATGCCGATACCATATGCGGCGGATGAAGGGAGAGACGCGCCCCCAAATCCGGTCGCTTGACAATATTTTCGCGCATTATCTATAATGATCCGCGTTTATGCGGTGCGATAACAGATAACGCGAGTTGTGAGTTGTTCGTCAGCAGATCGATCAGGAAGAGGTTGAGGAAGGTAATGTAGAGATGTCTACCGAGGTTCGGCAATATGGGTCTTCGCCGCCCCTCCCCCCGGATGAAGGGTATTGGGAAGCATTGTTGCATGAGGGGGAAACAGTCGTTGAAGATGAGGGGACAGAACAACGCAGTGATGTGTGGGACGACTACCTTATACCCGATGGCGATGGAACACAGGAAAATGGTTTCAATGGTTCGCGCGCAGATTGGGAGCAGGTGCAACAGGTTTTTGATTCAGATACGACAGTGGAACTGTGCATAATGGGTTTCAATCGTGGAGGATTGCTGGTTGAATGGAACACTTTACGCGGGTTTGTGCCCGCCAGTCAATTAGTCGATTTTCCCTCTGGACATGACACACAGGATCGTCGCGAATTGTTAGCGGTGCGTGTCGGACAAACGGTCAAGTTGCGCGTCATCGAAATGGATCACGAGCAGAATCGTTTGATCCTCTCGGAGCGTGCGGCGCAGGTGCAACCGGGCACACGCGCTTCTGTCTTGAACACGATTAAAGCGGGAGATATATGTTCGGGACAGGTCACCAATTTGTGCGATTTTGGCGTGTTTGTGGACTTGGGCGGATTGGAAGGGTTGATCCATATCAGCGAACTCAGTTGGGGGCGTGTCGGGCATCCGCGTGACGTGTTGAAACGTGGTGACACGATCCGGGTGTATGTGATGCAGGTTGATCCGAATGAGGAACGCGTAGCTTTAAGCCTGAAACGATTGCATCCTGATCCCTGGCAAACCGTCGAACAGCGTTATGAGGTGGAGCAGGTTGTTGAAGGTGTGATCACGAATGTGGTCGATTTTGGCGCATTTGCCTGCATCGAAGAAGGGTTGGAGGGACTGATCCACGTTTCAGAATTGGCGGAGGGGCATTTCCTGCATCCGCGCAATGTGGTCAATGAAGGTGATGTTGTTCGGGCGCGGATTCTGAATATTGATGGACGCGCTCGGCGGCTCGGCCTCAGTTTACGACGCTAACATCCACGCTATTATCATATGCTCAGGCTCTGCGGACCCGATTGGTTGCAGAGCCTGTTTTTGTGTGTTGTCCGCGTTATCGCGCGTGTATGGTTATAATCACACCGTGTGGTGGCATTAGAGGCTCTGAGGAGTGTGTGAGATGCAGATTCATCCTGCTCGTTTGTTTAGCACCTATAGCATTGTGGCACGCGATCCCCACACGGGGCAGTTGGGTGTGGCGGTGCAAACGCACCAGATGACGGTAGGCAGTGTTGTGCCCTGGCTGCTGCCGGGTGTGGGAGCTGTAGCGACGCAATCACTGACCAACATTAGCTTTGGCCCGCTGGCGTTGGCGATGCTGCGCGAGGGTGTACCCGCACCGCGCGTAGTTGATGCTGTGATCGCCTCTGACAACCGGCCCGATGTGCGGCAAGTGGCGGTGGTGGATGCACAGGGCGAGGTCGGTGCGTGGACCGGCAAAGGCTGTATTCCCGAAGCGGGGCATTATGTTGGCGAGGGATATAGTGTGCAAGCCAATATGATGACCAATGATACCGTAATCGACGCGATGGCAGAGGCGTATGAAACTTCGCAGGGCGATATCGCACAGCGTATGATGGCGGCGCTCGAAGCGGCACAGCGTGAAGGCGGTGATATTCGTGGGATGCAGTCGGCGGTTTTGAAAGTTGTTGCGGGTGATGCCTGCAAACATGATTGGGAAACCGATTACGATTTGCGTGTGGACGAACACGAGGACCCGGTGATGGAGTTGGCGCGTTTGGTGCGTTTTGGTCGCGCACAGGTCATCGATCATCAGGGCTATGATGCGCTTAAAGCTGGCGACCGTGTACTGGCGCTCCAACATTGGGCGGCAGCGCGTGATTTAGCGCCGGAACTCGAAGAAATTGCCTACTGGCAGGCACTCACGTTGGCGGATGAACACGGCGATATGGAAATGGCCCTCACCATGCTGCGCCCCATGTTGGATGTTGATGACCGCCGCGCGCACTGGCTCGACCTAATCCAGCGGTTGCAGGCATGTGGCTTATTGGAAACTGATGGTTTAGCGGAACGACTGATTGCTGAACTGGGGTAATTGAGAAGAGCGAATCAGTAGCGGCACGTTGGTGATCATTTGCTCCCAACCTGCCGCTTTTTGTGTGGAAAACGTGAGGCTAGCTATGCCGGTGTTTGCGTTGTGGGGGCGACTTAACGTATCTCCCCGTGAATTGGCTGGTCAAGCAGTTCGCGAATAGGTGTGATGCAAGCCGCCCAACACAGGTACGCTGGCAACCGGCTGCCCCGGTGATTCAA
>CBEVZO010000138.1:0-7872 GCA_965554365.1 uncultured Anaerolineae bacterium | reverse complement strand
GTAGCGTACGAGGGCACGCTTGAGCAGTATCTGTGCGCCCTATTGCGGCTTGTGAACAACCACAGCGATGCACAGTTCACCTGGTCACTATTTGCCAAGCTATTATTCGAAGCATTCTCGGCTGAACCGCTTCCTTTTGACGAGGCATGGTTGGCATACACCAAACCGCCCATTCCAGAAAGGCCCGAGCAAGGCGCATATGAGCGTGCGCAAGAAATGTTGATGTATCAGATTGCTGATCTACACAAAATGAGAGATGTAGGCATCCTTGATCGTCCCGCCCACGAATTATTCTTTTATGGTGCAAAGCTGCGCACTGGCGAGAAGTGGACTAACGTGGATATTGTAGGATTACTGGATTGCGCGCATCCCACGAACTATACACCACAGCCAAATCAGGACCGTGACTGTGATTGGGATACCTTTGTGTGGCATCTGTGGTATGGGCAGATCAGGGAATAGTCGCCCTGTATGCACCGACTGAAAACTGTTTACTGCTAACTTTCCGACACACACTGAGGATCAACGTTATGGCCGGACTTGAAAGCACACTGCGCGGCATTGTCCGTTCCGCCGCCCCGATTGTGATCGCCGGACAGGGCGAACTAATCACCGAACGGTCGGGCGTGATCAACCTCTCGCTGGACGGGACGATCATGCTCAGCGCAATGACGGCACACGCTGTCGTCCGCGAAACCGGCAGCCTGACCTCAGCGGTGATTGCGGCGATGGCGGTCGGCGCTATGGTAGCGTTTATTGTTGTCTTTTCGAGCATCGCGCTCAAACTGAATCAGGTCGCGGTGGGCTTCATCCTGACGATCCTGTGCGCCGATCTGGCGATCTTCCTGGGCAAACCGCATTTCAACAAACCCGGCAAAGAAATGCCGCACACGCCGATCCCGATCCTGAAAGACATCCCGATCCTGGGGCGGGTGTTGTTCGACCACAACCTGCTGATCTACCTCAGCTTGATCCTGATCGTGGTCGTGTGGTTCTACCTCTACCGCACGCGGCCCGGTCTGACGTTACGCAGCATCGGCGAGCATCCCGACGCGGCCTATGTGCGCGGAACGCCGGTCAATGTGCTGCGCTACGCGTATACGCTGGCGGGCGGCGCGCTGGTTGGGCTGGCGGGCGCGACGTATTCGCTCTCAGTCAAACTCGGTTGGAAAGAAGACCTCAGCGGCGAGGGCTGGATCGCGCTGGCGATTGTGATCTTCGGGCTGTGGGTTCCTTGGCGCGTGGCGCTGGGCGCATACCTGATTGTTGGCCTGCGCACTATTGCGATTGATCTGCAAGACAATAGCGTGATCGATCTGCCCGCGCAGATCATCAACATGCTGCCCTGGTTCCTGATGATCGTCACGCTGCTGGTCGCGACGAGCGGCGTGCTGAACCGCCTTGACCGCTACACGCCGGAGCGCTTCAAGCCTATCGTGCGCCGCTTTACACGGGCCGCGCCGCCGCAGGCGCTCGGCGTGCCATTCGAGAAGGGCTAAAGTTTGTTTGAAAATTATGCCGCATTGAGGTACGCTATAGATGAGCGGTGACCACGAGTCCAAATACCGGGTTGAGGTAAAAGTCCGGGGCGTCAGGACAATAATCCTGTTTTCAGGAGCGCCTTCCTCATATGTGGCCCGCTCACCCTTTTTGTATAAGGATGCGGCATGAGTGGTGAATTTACCAGCCCCGCCAAGAAAAAGTGGGACGCCATTCCAGCCTGGGCACAACAGCACTTGCTGTCCACCGTCTGGTGCGTGCATTGTTCCCGCATGACCACTATTACCAACTTCAAAGGCCAAGTCAAAAAAGGTGATCTGGTCTTGAGCGGGTATTGTGTGGCCTGTGGCGGAGGAGTTGCGCGACTTATCGAGAGTGAGTAATTATCTGACGTTAGACCCCGGCCCCCACCTGCCCCGCTTGTATGAACTGCACAGCGTTTCCCTCAAATACACCCCAAAATAAACAGAGTTTTACAGTTTTAGGCTTTACAGGGAGGCTGAATTTTGGTATAAAAGCTTCATCCTGCCGTGCGCGTGATCCGCACAACGGTTTTGAGCCAACACCCAAACAGCGGGTGTCAAAGTCGAAGTGCAGACGCAATAGGCTTCGGCCAAAGCTGACGCGCTTGCTAGACGCCCACCTGCGAAAGCAGGTTCAAAACGTCGCGGCACACGGCATGGCGGGGTGGGTCTTATCTGACGCCTCCCATCGTGGGGGCGTTTTTCATCGCGTTGGCGTGGGTCAGAATCGCGCATGGGCGATTTGCTTCTGGTAGTTGTACGGGCTTGATTCTGACTCCGCGACTCGTTATACTGACCTTTGGTAGACTATCCACTCACTAACTCAGGACACGCCGACCTCATGCAGCGAGAACGCGTCGCAGATGACATTTACGTGTTTACCAGCGAGTTGTACGCGCAGGTCACGGCGGGCGCGGTAATCACGTCCGACGGCGCAATTCTGATCGACACCCTGGTATTTCCTGAAGAAACGCGTGCGATCAAAGCATTCCTCGAAACACGGCTGAACTGCCCTGTGCGCTACGTTATCAACACGCACTACCACGCGGATCACACACACGGCACATGCTTTTTCCCTGACGCCCAGGTCCTTGCGCACGCCAAATGTCACCATCTGCTCGACACACGCGGGCGCGCGGGCTTAGCGACGGCGCAGCAGAGTTCGTCCGAACTGCGGGCGATTCAACTGGTGCTGCCGCAACTGGTATTCGAAACCGGCGTCATGACAGTACACTTGGGCAACAAAACCGTTGAACTGCGCCACTCACCCGGTCATAGCCCGGACTCGATTGTGGTGTTGGTCAAAGAGGATCGTGTGCTGTTTGCCGCAGATACTATGATGCCCGTGCCGTATTTTGTGGACGGCGATTGCGACGATTTCATCAACAGCCTCAACGCGCTGAAAAGCGGCGGCTACGAAAATGTGGTGCAGGGGCATGGCGAGGTTGTGCTGCGCGGCGAAGTCGAACAAATCATTCAGGGCAATCTGGACTATCTGGAAACGGTTCGGCAGCACGTTGAAGGTGCTATCGACGCGGGGCAGGGGCCGGAAGTGTTGGATGAAGTCACGATTGAAGTGTGCGGCAAGAGTCGTATTCCCCTCAATGGATTGGTGCAAGACCTGCACCACGCCAACCTGCAAACCCTCTATGCACAGCGCATGGCGCAGCGCCACGCCGCCCTGTAAGATTCCTAATTAGGGACGCCACATAGAACTTCGTTTTAAGGAGACGACATGCGACGCTGGGGACAGGTTGTTGCAATTGTTGCCGCGATTATCTTGTTGGCAGACGTGGTGCGTCTTTTCGTGATGCCACCTGCACATACATTATCAGAACAAGTCGGGGATATCACACTTGAATTCCACGTTGACCAACAGTATGTGATACATGCTGATGATTGTGTGACGCTGACTTGGCATGTCGAGAATGCACAAACAGTAGTACTCGATGATGCAATTGTGCCGGCATCAGGAATGTCACTGTATTGCCCGGAATCGGGGCTACAAGAAACCTTCAATATGCCTCTCCCCGACAACTTGCTTGAAGGGCTGACATTGTTTGAAAAGCGCCAACAAGACCCACAGCTTTTGGCGTATTACAACGATCATTTTTCTTACATCAAATTGCATCTGCCCGTTTATGTGCTACTCAAAGACGGCTTGTGGGCATGGCGCATCGCCCTCGCTATGCTGTTGATAGCCTGGAGCCTGAATATTCGTCGCCCGCTTCAATGGTTCGCCAACAGATCACTTATACCTGTGCTTTGGATGCTCCTCATTACTTTCATCGGTGTGCTGTTCTACGCTTTTGTATTTTCTGATGTGCTTAGGTTCATCTTGGCATATCAGAGTTTCCCAGAGAACTTTGGGTGGACGTTCGCCAGATTAAAATCACTTGCTGAACTCCCTGTTTTTATTGTTGTGATGACAGCTTACGTTGCGGCAGCGCTGGGCCTGGGATCACTACTGCTTTACCGTTTTGCGCGAACGTCCTCGGCAGCGGCGCGATTAGCGAGTACGTTAGTAGCAGGACAGAGTATACTTGCGTTGATCTGGCTGGTTTTAGGGTTGTTGAAAGCGTTGCAACTGCTGCCCATCTGGATTGTGTTGAGTGCAAGTATACTCGCTGGTGGCATCCGTCATGGGACAGAATTGTGGGCCGACATTGTGCGGATTACTCAACGTCTGAGTGTTGTATTGCACCGACTCTCAGCGCCCTGGAAGTGGATACTGCGTCTGGCGTTAATCTTGCTTGGGCTGTTTTCACTGCAAAGTGTACTTGAACCGAACGCCGATGGTCCGCTTACCTATATGTTGAATGCCAAAGCCTTTGCTGTAACGGGTAGCCTGGAACCCATTTGGGATGGCACGCTGTATTACTATTCACTGTCCGGTTTGATTGGTGAGTTGCACATGGCTGCATTGCTGCTCCTTCACGGCGAAACGGCAGCACGGTTTTTGGCGTGGTTTATGCTCCCGGCGGTGGTGCTGTTATTACTTGCGCTAGCTGATTTGCTGACTATTGAGCGGCGCGGCAAGGTGCTTTTGCTGGCAATGTTAGTAACGTCTCCAGTCGCGACACAACTCGCAGGTAATGGGAAAATCGGCTTATATGCGACGGCGGCGGCATTGGCAGCCATTTATTGGACAATTCACTTGAAAGAATCGCCTCACGCGGTATTGATTGGTTTGTTTTCTGGCTTCACCGTCATGTCGAAGCTCACCTACACACCGCTATTGGCGTTGTTCATTGTGTTGTATTCGCTCTACCTCTATCATCACACGCCGCGCTATATGTTGGGACTGTGGGTGAAGATTGGGTTGTGTGCCATGCTGCCGATCAGTTTCCATATTTTGCGAAACAGTGTGGTATTGGGCGAACCGCTGATGCCGTTCTATCTGCACTCAGTGGATACGGTCGGAATCAGTGAGACATTTAGCCATTCCTGGACACATGAGCGCATCATATTGGAAACACGCATTCTGTACCCTATCTTTATCACGTTCCGGGGACAAATCACACCGCTGTGGTTGGCGCTGCTGCCATTATTATTTTGGCGTCGTCCCCAAAACTCACATCTGCGTGCCATTGCCCTGATTACATGGGGCGGCTTGATGCTCTGGCTACTGTTGGTACATGCCGTAGGGGAAGTACGATTTGTTTTAGCGTTCGTGTTTTTATTGTTTCTGCCCGTAGTTGATGTGATTCCGAGGTTGCTGCGGGACCAATTGTTTCATCGTATGCTAGTGGCGGCCACGCTAATCTTACTAGTAGTCGCGATCAGTGCTACAGGATTCAGTGTGATACGCACTGTATTTTTTACATTTCCTGATACGCCTGAGTGTGTCAGTGCCGCATGTACAATGTACAAAGTCGTTAATGACGCGGCTGGACCTGATGACCGGGTATTCAGCAATTACCGCAAAGATTATTATTTGCGTGACGATTTGTTGCGCGCTTCAGTCACGCGCGACGAACGTGCTGAAATATCTGCCCTCACACCTGAATCCCGATGGACATACCTCTATGAACACGGATTTGTCTATATAGTGGATAACTTGCCGAATCGTCTGGGGCAAAATGTTGCTTTGAACCAATATTACAAGAAATCCGTGCCGCTTTATCCAGACGCACTCCCGGATGGACTATCGCTGACGTTAATTGCATCAAGCGACATGACCGACGGCAAAACCCGCATATATCACTTGAAGCAGACCGCCGAACGGTAGGGGCGCACTGAATTTTAATGTTTTGCTGTGGGCGCGTGAGTCATCAGCCAGCGCCACACGAATGCCATTGATTGCACATCGGCGCGCTGGTACATGCACGCGCGCTCCAACGCCGCTACTTCGTCACGCTCCAACCAGTGTTGGTAATCCACATAGGCCGCGAACCAATCGTTGTAGCCGGGCCACGCGAAGCCCAGGTGCAGCGATACTGGCTTGATCGACGTGCTTTTTAGCGGCAGACTGACCACGCGCTTGAGCGTGCTGTTCAGATCGTGCAGGCGTGGCGCTAGCTCAGCGGTCACATGGGCGGGCGCGGAGTCGCGCATGATCGCGGCATCGTAGCCGGTCCAGTGATAGATCGGGCCGCTGCTGTCGCGTATGGCGTCCGCGAACACCTCCCACGCCGAGTCGCTGTCAGGAACCAACGTCAATTGTTGCCCGTCGGGGAGCGTCAGCGGTTCGGGAAGCTGCACAGGAGCCACCAGCGCAATATGCGTCACGTCGTGTTCATCACACCAGCCCATGCACCAGGGGACCGTCTTCCCGCGCACCTCGTGCGTTTCCAGGTCGAACATCCATCCACTCTGGCAACACACCTCTGGCAATGCGTTCAGCCACACGGGCGCGTTGTCCAGCCACGCCTGCGCGTTAGCCAGGATGCGCGGCGCGGTTTTGGGACCGATGCCCTTGATCTGCTGCAATTCCTCGGCGGTCAGCGCGACGACGTGCGCCAGTATCATGATGCCCGCTGCCTCCATATTACGGCGCGTGGTGCGCGACACGCCGTAGAGCAGGTCCAGCCGTTTTTCGCGCTGCGCCACGTCCTGACATTGTGCAATCCAGGGACAGGACTTGCAATGCGACGCCAAACTCACGGGCGGTTCCGGGGATACTTCGCGCAGACGCGCCACACGCAGCACAGCGTTGAGTAACCGTTCTTCGTCGTAGTCGTGAGCCACACGGCGACGCGGACGCCCTGCCGCATCCGCCCCCAGCCAGAGTTCGCCCAGCGGCGATGTGCCTTGCATCTGACTCAGCAGCCATACGTAGAAATCGAGTTGCAGCCAGTCGGCAGTGTCGGGGCGGGTGCGCTGTTTGATTTCGATGGGGGCGTAGAGCGTCTCGCCGTGCTGCTGCACGCGCAGCAGTTGATCGACCTGTCCACGCAGCGTGTACAGCGTGTCGCTCATATCCAGCGGCACGGTGAGTTCCAAACACGCGCCGATAATCCCCAACACACCCTGCGCCATCAAATCGCGTGTGGCGGCGACGGCATCCTCCCAGGACGCAACCTCGACCGGGGAAATCTGCGCAGTGGTAGCGGTGTGGACGCGCTGTTCGTGCTGGTGGCCGAACGCATACAGCCGCGCGACCCCCGGCGTGGGATTGGCGCGTTGGTCAGCCTCACCGTGCGCGTCGAGCCACACACGGCGCACGCATACATCCACCTGGCGTAACATCTGCGCGGTGATGATCACAGGGGTTTGGGGTTCGGGCGGTGTGGGGAAAGTCACGGCGGATTGACCTGTTCCTAAAAATATCCTGTGCGGCGAAGGCTGTGTAGATTGTACCGCTGCTTACCGGCACTGCGCACAAAAAACGCCCTGCCGGGGGCAGAGCGTGAGCCGTATTTAATGCGCCGGCGTGTCAGCTTTCCGCGCCAGCTTCTTCGACTACTACATCGGGGAAGAACTGGCGCACTGTGCCAGCGATCCAGCCGTGCAGCGTGTTCATCGATAGCGGGCAGCCTTCGCACGCGCCGCCGAGTTCGACTCTGGCGATCTTGCCATCAAACGAGATCAGTTTCACCGACCCGCCGTGATAAAACTCGATATACGAGGACAGATTCTCGATCAGATTTTGCAACCGTTCCGCGACCGGAGCCTCGGCATTATCGCCGCTGGTAATATTTTCGGGCATTCCAACTACTCCTACAGCATTCTTCAAAACCAGTCAGATGATGCTTTGATCTTATCATGATCCGCAGGCCGCTGCATAGGAACAGGCTGTTGAAAACGCGGAGGATGCAAAAGCCAGGTTTGAAATTTCGTGTAGATGTCAAGATTGGACTTTAGACTAAAACGACAAGGCAGGCCGCGCGAGTAGCGCGACCTGCGG
>CBEVZO010000137.1:0-7877 GCA_965554365.1 uncultured Anaerolineae bacterium | reverse complement strand
ATCCGCCTCGCTGATGCCAATCCCGGTATCAGAGACCACCACCACCACCTGCTGGCCCTGCGTGGAAGTGCGAACGGTCACCGCCTCGCCATCGGACGTGTACTTGATCGCGTTCTCCAGCAAATTCACCAAACCGCGCCCCAGTTCCTCAAGGTCTGCGGTAACTGGTGGCAAATCCGGCTCCAACTCCAACGTAAACACGATCTCTTTCTCCGCCGTCGCAGGCCGGAATTCCTCAGCAATGGCGCGCAGCAGGCGATTGACATCAACCACGCTGAGTTCAAGTTCGGGCACGTACTCTAACCGTGAAATGGTGAGTAAATTCTGGATCAATTTATCCAAGCGTTCCACTTGCGCTCTGATTACTGCCAGTTGTTGAGTCTGTTTCGCCGGATCAGTGAACTGCTCCACCAGGTACAGGCTTGTGTTGATCACGGATAAGGGGGTCTTGATATCGTGTGAGATGTTGCTAATTACAGTGCGCAGCATCTCCGTTTTTTCGCGTTCCAGAGTCAACTGCATCAAGTGCTGCTCGGCTTGCTTGCGCGTGGTGATATCCCGCAGCACGACCACTTTGCCAACAAACTGCCCTTGCCAATTTGTGATAAACGAGGTCTGTGCATCGAAGATGCATAGCGCCCCATTATTATGCTGTAGTTCGATCTCGTGTTGGACAGACGCGCCAGGATCAGGGACGAGAGATGACATAGGCCATGACGGCCAAATGCGCTGTATCGGACATCCGATCACCTCTGGCGCGGGCCGCCCAATCAAGTCTTGGCAGGCTTGATTCAAGTCTATAATATCGTCGTCAGCATTGAGTACCAGCACGCTGTCGGCCATTGTTTCGACAATTTTCTCGCGCGTGACAGGCACCCAGTCCGCACGCCACAGGTACCGTGAACTGATCAAGAGCAATAGGGTGGAGGGCGCTAATACCAGGGGCATGACCTTGATCCCCGCATATAGCTCGATCTCCAGCAAGTCGAACAGGCCCCCCAGCGCCCCGAGGGTGGCGCTAGCCAGGAACGTGCTGCCCTGCCAGCGATACAAGCGCCCCGACCGAATGATCATGCGTGCAAACCAGATGCTGCTCAGCAAAATCTGGGTATAGGCATATGCCCCGTGAAACCAGAGCAAAACACCGTTGGTGCGTGTGAGTATGGGAACACTGCCAGCGGTATCCAGTTGCCAATCAGATGCAATCAGGCCATGCGCCTCATTCGTAAAGCCGAGTAACAGCACGAGGATTGGTTCCAGACTGAGTGCCATGATGATGCGCCGTGTCAGCCATGCGGTCTGCCCCGCGAACTGTGCCCCGAGGATGACCCACAGCATCGGGGGAAATACAAACCCGATGAATTGGACTTTGGTCCAGAAGATTTTGGCAGCAAGGGTGGTGCTGATTATTTCCAACGCATTGGCGAACATCAGCAGCGCACAGGTAAAGAGGATCAGCGCCTCGACCCTCACGCTGGGGCGATAGACACGCTGTTGCCGTGAAAGCAGGATCGCGGCCACCGTGAGCGCGGAAGCGGCCATCAACAGCATACTGAAGGGGATGAGGTTATCGATCATTGTCCTGGATGATCCCGGCCCTGAGTATTTCGGTGACTGTGCGATCTTTATGATAGCCGAACCCCGAGTGTTGCGCTATCGCGTAACTTCACACCAGCAGCGGGCACACGTTGCACCGTATTGATCCGCATCCCATTTTCTGGCGTTGGTTGCCAAGAGCAACATCGCCAACCAGTCCACCACATGCTATGCAACTTGCACAGTCTCCGCGTCGCGCCCGACGCCATTTTTGATGCTGCGTTTATGACGGCTCGATGAACTGTGAATATACCTTAAATGTTCTTAAAACAGGACCTCAGTACTATGTGCCAGAATACTTGTTCGTGTTACAGTGTGAACTCTATCAACCGCTATATGCAGGGGTAATTTTAGCGGGAACCCCCCAGATATAGTGGGTAATGCCTCAAGCATGTGGGAAAACGTGGGTTAACACCCTCATCTGCACGTCCTTAAAAATCTTTTCTGTGCGTAGTGTTGACATTCGGTTCTAGTATCGTTAGAATGTTCGCTTCTCCGCGTACTGATGCCGCGACTTCACTGGTGTCAGTTGGCACTTTTCTATACAATTAGACGTGCTGTCTTAACGAACAAGGTCAGACTTATGAAGTGTCCGTACTGTAGCGCCGCAAACAAGTCGCGCGTGGTCGATACGACGCGCGATGCCCAGGGTGGCATTCGCCGCCGCCGCGAGTGTAAAGCGTGCCAGAGACGCTTCAGCACGTATGAGAAGGTGCTGCACACAACCCCACTGTTGATCAAAGGCAACGGTGCGCGCGAGGCCTTCGACCGTGAGAAGTTGATTCGCGGGATTCAGCTTTCGTGTGCCAAACGTCCGATCTCCGCCGCCGCGATCAATGCGCTGGTGAATCGCATCGAGACGCATTTGCAACACCTGGGCCGGGATGAAGTGTCGAGCCGGATTGTGGGCGACATGGTGATCAACACCTTGAAGGAAATCGATCCCATTGCCTATATCCGCTACGCCATTGTCTACCTGGGCCTGGATAGCCTGACAAGCGTGCGCGACATGATCGACGGGATGCTGGAGCCTACGCCGGCCAGCAAGCGCGCCTCCAAACCGGCAACGCCCCCTTCCCCAGCAGACAAAGCTGTGGTGGAGGTAGATGCAGCGGCCACCGTATCCGCTGCCGCGCCAGAAGACACTACACCAGTCAACGGGTCGGGGTAACACAGTTACCCGCAATATACAGTAACCCCCTACTATAACCGCATAGGGCATGATCAACGCTCTGCCGCGTCACACCGGCAGGGGTGGCGTGAGCTATGTCTATTGGAATTGGGTGGCTGGAATTAGCACAACGTTATCACAAACTGCACAGGGGAAACACAGGGAGACACAATCAATGGTGGGACCGACCAAACACACAACCAAACCCGAACGCGCCAACGGGTTCAAAAAAGTAGCGCTGCCGCCGGACCTCCAGCGCGAGATTCCGCTGACCGACAACGCGCGCACCGTGCTGAGCAAGCGTTATCTGCGGCGCGGCGACGATGGACAGCCGGTTGAGACAGAGCAGGAAATGTTCTGGCGCGTGGCGTATCATATCGCCAAGTCGCAAGCGGAGTTCGGCGGCGCTGTCGAGCCGGTAGCGCGGCGCTATTATGACTTATTAACGCATATCGACTTTTTCCCAAACAGCCCCACGTTTACCGGCGCAGGTACGCCCCTCGGCCAGCTCAGTGCGTGTTTTGTGATTCCCATCGACGACGATATGGGACGCACTGGCTCCGGCATTTTCGAGACACTGCGCAATGCCGCGCTGATCCAGCAAACCGGTGGCGGCAACGGCTTCTCGTTCAGCCGCCTGCGTCCGAAACGCGCGCTGGTCAAGTCATCCAGCGGCGAAGCGACGGGACCGGTGGGCTTCTTGCGCGTGTATGATCGCGCGTTTGGCGAGATTGCGCAGGGCGGCTGCGTAATCGGCGACACGCTCGTCGCGACGGCGCAAGGCAATGTCCCGATCCGCGATCTCGTAGGCCAGGAGCCGCTGGCCTACACTTACGATCCGGTCGTGCAACAGCACGCGCTGCGGCGCGCGTGCGACGTGCGTCTGACCGGGCGCAACCGCAAAGTGTACCGGCTCAGCACAGCGGATGGCTTCACGCTCGTCGCGACGGCGGATCACCCGGTCATGCTGGGTGACGGCACGTATCAGGCGCTCGGCGAACTTACGCCGGGACAGGATATCATGCCCTTCGCGGGCATCGGCGCGGTGGACGATGTCGCGTTCGCCGGGTATGCGGATGTGTACGATCTCGAAGTGCCGGGCACGAGTAATTTCGCGGTCGTCGGCGACCCCACCGGATCGCGCGGCACTTACATTCACAACTCGCGGCGCGGCGCGAACATGGGCGTGCTGCGCGTGGATCATCCCGATATCGAAGAATTCATCACCTGCAAGACCAGCGAAGAAGCGATTACGAATTTCAACATCAGCGTGGGCATCATCGACGAGTTCATGCAACAGGTAGAGGAAGACGGCGATTTTGATCTGATTAATCCGCAGGATGACACGGTGTGGCGCACGATGCGCGCGCGTGACCTGTTCGACCAGATCGTGCAGCAGGCGCATCACAACGGCGAACCCGGCGTGCTGTTCCTTGACGCCGCGAATCGCGAGAATCCCGTCCCGCACCTGTACGAGTTGGAGTCCACCAATCCGTGCGTAACCGGCGACACGCTGGTGGCTACGCCCTCCGGTTGGCAGCGCGCGGATGAGGTGCGCGTTGGTGACAAAATTTACACGCTGCTCGGCACGGGGTGCGTGGAGGAAATCGAAGTTCACGAGGCCATGCCAGTGTTCGCGGTGCATTTCTCGGACGGCGGCATGGTGCGCGCCACCGCAGCGCATCAATTCCATGTCTACGACATCGTGGCGGGCGATTTTGTACTGCGCCGCCTGGATTGTCTGCGCGTTGGCGACGGTGTGCGCACGTTCCAGCCGGTGCTGGCAGGACAGCCAGTGCCCGAACGCCCCGCGCTCCCCTACGCCACCATTGAGAAAATCGAACCGGCAGGGACCGCAACGGTTTATGACCTCTACGAGCCGGTGAGCGATACGTGGATCACAGCGGGATACGTGTCACGGGGCTGCGGCGAGCAGTTCCTCGGCCCCTACGAGAACTGCTGCCTGGGATCGATCAACCTCGCGCGGCACATCACCGCCGGCAGTCAGGTCGATTGGGACAAACTGCGCGACTCGGTCGAGACGGCGACGCGCTTCCTCGAAGACGTAGTCACGGCGAACGCCTATGTGCCCGCCGTGCCAGAACTCGAAGAAGCCGCGCATCACGTGCGGCGCATCGGCCTGGGGATCATGGGCCTTGCGGATATGATGTACGCGCTCGGCGTGCGCTACGGATCGCGCACCGGGCAGGAATTCGCCAGCCAGGTAATCGAGTTCGTGCGCTTCCATGCTATGCACACCAGCATCGACCTCGCACGCGAGCGCGGACCGTTCCCGGCGATCACGGGCAGCATCTACGATCCCGACCACCTGACCTGGGAGCCGCCCACCCCACTACTGCCGTATCGCAATGATTGGAACCGTCCCGCGCTGGAGTGGGACGCCATCGTCGCGGGCATTAAAGCGCACGGGATTCGCAACGGCGCAGTGATGACAATAGCGCCTACGGGCACAATTTCTACCGTCGCGGGCGTGGAGGGCTACGGTTGTGAGCCGGTATTCGCGCTGGCGTATACGCGCTACGTGAACGACAACGGCCAGCAGTTGACGCTGCAATACACCAGCCCGCAGTTCGAACGCGCCCTGCGCGACGCGGGCCTCTCCGGAGACGCGATCACGCGCATCGTGGAGCAGGTCAACCAGACCGGGACGTGCCAGGGCATCGACGACGTGCCCGCCGAGGTGCGCGACGTGTTTGTGGTCAGCAGCGACGTGACCGCCGAGGAGCATGTACGGACACAAGCCGCGCTACAGGCGTTCGTCGATAACGCGATAAGCAAAACCGTGAATTTCCCCGCAGGCACGCCGGAAAGCGAAGTCGCGCAGGCCTACCAACTCGCGTGGTCACTCGGCTGCAAGGGGCTGACGGTCTATGTGACGGGCAGCCGCGACAAGGTCGTGCTGGAAACCGCCGCGACGAAGCAGCAAAAAGAGGGCGACGACGCCTCACCGGAACAGCCGCGCCTGTTCAACGAGGAAAAGAAGCCGCGTCCGCGTTACCTCGGCGGCAAAACATACCGCGTAGAGACGCCGCTCGGCTCGACGTTCGTCACGGTTAACGAAAATGGCAAGGGTAAAGGTAACCCGTTTGAAGTCTTTTTGCACACGTCGAAAGCCGGGTCGGAAACGGCGGCGGTATCCGAAGCGCTGGGGCGGCTGATCTCGTACATCCTGCGCCTGAAATCGCCCGTCACCCCGCGTAACCGCCTCATCGAGATCGTGCGCCAGTTGATCGGTATCGGCGGCACACGTTCGATTGGCTTCGGGCCGAAGCGTGTGGGCAGCCTGCCGGACGGTGTCGCACAAGTGCTGCAAGAGTATCTCGACGAAAGCGCGGAGGACATCGGCGCACCTGCCGAAAGCAACGATGTTATGCCAGAAAGCCAGCTTCCGCTCGACTTGAAAGCGCCTGAGCCGCGCCGCCTCGGTGATCTGTGCCCGGAGTGCGGGGCCGCGACCCTCGTCAAAGAGGAGGGGTGCAGCAAGTGTTATAGCTGCGGCTTCAGTGAGTGCTAGCAGCACACAACGGAGTCGCTTTTTGGAGGGGCGGGGCTAACGAACCTCTGGTTCGCCTCCGCCCAGCAGTGTTGATTTTCGTAGGGGCGTATGGCACACGCCCTTTTTTTATTTCGCCGCCGTTGGCAACCTCGTCAGGACACAACAAGACAACGCTTCGGACGTATCAAGGTAATGCGGTCATCGCGGATCGCCCGGCGCACACGCACCGGGCTACATACAAGCCGGACCGTGAAACGGCCCTCAATTCCCAGTCCCTTTAGTGGACTTGTAGGCACTTCGCAACCGCCGCGTTTATCTCGGCGGCGTATGCCAACGCAGAAATATCGCGCAATAGGCTACGTCAACGCCGCGCCCCAGGTCGTGTTTTTGACAACGACCCCCTCCCAGCCTCCTTTCAGGGGTAGGTATTTGATTCTAGCTCAACAAACTCATGTTGTGACAACTTTTCTATTGAGAAAACCATGAGCTTTGAGCCATTCTGACCTTTTTAGACCCGTTTAGGAACAATCTGTCTGAACAGAAAACTGGTCAGAACCTTGAACAACGAAAAACCTACCCCTGAAAGCTCCCAGCCTCCCCCGTTGACGCCAGCGGGGAGGGCCGGAGTGGGGTCGCTTGCACCAATTACATGCCCCAAAATCCGAATGCACCCCAACGCAGGTTGGTATTTGGTCCGTACACGCGAGTCGGGTACACTACACGCGCATCAGTCGGGGTCTACGGTACACAGAATCGGACATACCGTGAACGACGCACAACCACACATTCCAGTTTTACTCTCCGCTGTACTCGAAGGCTTGCGCGCACACGAGGTCGGCGCGGGCGCATTTGTAGACGGCACATTAGGCGCGGGCGGTCATGCTGAGGCACTGCTCGACGCGGCCCTCGATGCGCGACTGCTCGGCCTGGATCGCGATCCGGTCGCGTTGGCGCTCTCACGCGTGCGGCTCTCGCTGTTCGGGACGCGCGTCACGCTGCGCCACGCCAGCTACGAACAGATCGGCGAATTCGTCCCGCGCTGGCTGGGGCCGGACTCAGACGGCGTAGACGGCATCCTGCTAGACCTGGGCATGTCGTCGATGCAAGTGGATAATCCGACACGCGGATTTTCGTTTATGCAGGACGGCCCGCTGGATATGCGCTTCGACCCGGAGACGGGCGGCATCTCAGCGAGCGATATCGTCAACACCTGGACACAACGCGAACTGGCCGACATCCTCTACAAGTTCGGCGAGGAGCGCCACAGCCGCCGCCTTGCGCGTGCGATCATCGCCGCGCGGCCCCTGCATACCACACGCCAGCTTGCCGAGGTCATCGCCAGCGCGCAGCCGAAAAAACGCGGCCCGCGTCCGAAGATTCATCCGGCGACGCGCACCTTCCAGGCCTTGCGCATCGCGGTGAACGACGAACTCGGCACGATTGAACGCACGCTGCCGGTAGCGATCAGCTTACTGCGGCCCGGCGGACGGTTGGCGGTGATCAGCTTTCATAGCCTGGAAGACCGCATCGTCAAGCAGACGTTCAAAACAGCCGCCACCGACTGTATCTGTCCACCGAAGCAGCCGGTGTGTA